>DATKAL010000369.1:0-4527 GCA_035498135.1 Anaeromyxobacter sp. | reverse complement strand
TACGCCGGGCAGCAGCGGCGGCTCTTCGATCCCTTCCAGTACACCTTCATCCAGGGGCTGCGCGGGCTCAACCGCTGGACGAGCTGGGCCGCCTTCGTCCTCTTCGCCGGCCAGTTCCTCTTCGTCTGGAGCTTCCTGAAGGCCGTGTTCGGCCGTCACGCCGAGGCGGCCGGCCCGAACCCCTGGCAGGTGACGACCCTGGAGTGGACCGAGACCGGCTCGCCACCGCCCTTCCACAACTTCGACCACATCCCCCTGGTGGTGCGCGGTCCGCACGAGCTCTCCAACCCCGAGGTCCGCGACCTCACAGGCCGGGACTTCGCCGGCCAGGCGGAGGTCCTGCCCGGGGGGGGCGAGCCGGCGCTGGCGGCCGGCAAGGGGTGACCCGTGGGCGAGGCCATGGCCGAACGCGGCGAGGGACCGGCCGTCGTCCGCGAGCTGGCGTCGTTCCGCGGCCGGCCGAGCGAGGAGGAGGTCACCTCCTACGTGGGGATGGTGATCTTCCTCGGCTCGTGGGCGATGCTCTTCGCCGCGCTCTTCTTCTCCTACGCCCTGCTGCGGGCGCGGTCGCCGAGCTGGCCCCCGCCCGGCGACCCGCCGCTCCCCGTCCTCCTCCCTGGCCTCAACACGCTGGTGATCGGGGCCTCCTCCCTCGCGGTGGTTCGCGGCGTCCGCGCCTTCGGGCTCGGGCGGCGCCGGCGCGCGGCGGGCGCGCTCGCGCTCGGGGCTGCCCTCGGGGCGGTGTTCCTGGCCCTGCAGGGCGTGGTCTGGGCGGGCGCCTGGCGGGCCGGGCTCCTCCCCAGCGGCGGCCCCTACGGCTCGGTCTTCTACGCGCTCACCGCGTTCCACGCCCTGCACGTCCTGGCGGGGCTCCTCGCGCTGGCGGCCCTGGCGGCGCGGGTGCTCGCCGGGCCCGGGCCGGGCCGGACCCGGGTGCGGCTCTGGGCGATGTTCTGGCACTTCGTGGGCGCGGTCTGGTGCGCCCTCTACGCTGCGGTCTACCTGGCCTGACCGCGGGAGGTGACGATGAGATCGAGGGCGCTCCCCCTGCTCGCCTGCGGCGCGGCGGCGACGCTCGCCGTCGCCGCGTGCAAGGGCTACCGGACGAATGGCTTCACCGGCCCCATGAAGCTCGGCGGGAAGGAGGTCTCCGGCCAGGTCCTCACCGAGGGCGAGCGCAACTTCGACCTGTACTGCAGGGCCTGTCACGGCGACAAGGGCGACGGGAAGGGGCCGGCCGCGCCCGGCCTCCGCCCCCCGCCGCGCGACTTCACCCAGGGCGAGTTCAAGTTCGCCGCCGTCGCCGGCGGCACGCTCCCCAACGACGACGACCTCGTCCGGATCGTCCGCTTCGGCCTCCACGGCACGGCCATGCGCGCCTGGGACGGGGTGCCGGAGAAGAACCTCCTCGAGATCATCCAGTACCTGAAGACCTTCTCCCCCCGCTGGAAGGAGGAGCAGCCCGGCGATCCGATCCTGCCCACCCCCGATCCCTGGAAGGGGAAGGAGGCGGACGGCATCGCCCGTGGGAAGGCCGTCTACCACGGCCTCGCCCAGTGCCTCTCCTGCCACCCCTCCTACGCCTCGAGGCCGTACATCTACCGGGTCTCGAAGGAGCTCACCGGGAACGCGCCCGAGTTCCGGGACGACATGTACGGGGCGGTGCTCAAGGAGAGCGACTACGGCGTGAAGTTCCTGCCCCCCGACTTCACCCGCTCCGACCTTCGCTCGGTCCGGCCCGACCACCGCATCGAGGATCTCTACCGGGTGGTCGCCTCCGGCGTGGGCGGGACGGCGATGCCCACCTGGCGCGGGTCCCTCCCCGAGGACGACCTCTGGGCCCTGGTCCACTTCGTGGACTCCCTCGTCCGGCTCCAGGGGACCGACGCACCGCGCAAGCTTCTGGAGGAGAACCAGGCGGAGGACGCCCGCTGGACCCCGCCCGCGGAGTGAGGCGCGCTTGACCGTCAGGAAAGGCCACACCCCGGGCGGAGCACGGCCGCCATTCACGGTAGGTCACGCTGGAGATCGTCGGTTCCGGCTCTTCTGGGTGCCTGGCCCGTCCGGTACCGGCCTCGGGCGTTGCGCTTCGGCGGGAGCGGTGCCTCCTTTCCCCGACAACCAGTACGCGCTCGCCCGCCCGTCGCGCGTCCGTCCCGGGAGGCGAGCGGGAGGCACCATGATGAGGTCGCTCCGCTGGTCGCTGGCGCTGCTCCTCGCGGTCATCGCGGCCCGGGCGGAGGCGTTCCCCGCCTTCGCCCGCAAGTACGGGATGTCCTGCAGCGCGTGCCACGTCGCCTGGCCGATCTTCAACCAGGTGGGGCAGAACTTCCGCGACAACGGCTACCAGTTCGGGCTCGGCAAGGACGACCCGATCTCGATCTCGGGCGACTACGTCCCCATCTCCCTCCGGACCACGGCCGCGTACCAGTACACCCGGGTGACCAACCAGACCTCGGACGCGGGCCCGATCACCGTGCAGACCGGCGGCGTCCCCATCCCGCCGGGCGTCGACATCCTCACCGGCGGCCTGATCGCCAGGGACATCTCCTACCTGGTCGTGGTCACCGGCTTCAGCCCCTCGGACAACGCCTCCTTCATGGAGTCCGCCTGGGTACGCCTGGATAACCTGGGGGGGAGCGGGTGGTTCAACCTCCGCATCGGCAAGTTCGAGCTCGACCAGCCCGCCTCTTCCCACCGGAACGTGACCCTCACCTACGGCTACGCCGCCTACGGGGCCCACCCGGCGGGGAGCCTGGTCCAGTTCGACATGGGCGAGAACCAGGTCGGGCTCGAGCTCGACGGCCACGACGCGCGGAGCACCACGCGGTACTCCCTCAGCCTCACCTCCGCCAACGGCGGCGAGGGGCTCTCCGGCAACGGCTGGTCCTCGCCCATGCTCTACGGCCACGTGCAGAAGTCCTTCGAGCTGCCCTCCCTGGTCGTCCCCTGGGTCCGGGTGGGCGCGCTCGGGGCGGTGGGCTGGTGGCCGACGGCCTTCGCCCAGGACTCCTCCAGCGGGGGCCCGCAGCCCATCCCCGGCACCGGCCGGAACCACAAGAACTTCTACCGGGGCGGGGCGGAGCTCTCCTGGCTGATGGGCTACCCCTCCACGCCGCTCTTCTGGACCGTGGCGTACCTCTACGGCAAGGAGAACGCTGGCCTGGCCGGGGACGGGAGCGCCGCCAACAGCTTCAACGGGGGCTTCGCCGAGGTGGACTGGGTCCCGTTCTCCGAGTCGAGCTACGACGCCACCCCGTGGATGTTCTTCGGCCGCTACGATCTGGTCCGCTTCCAGCACGGCCCGGGGGACACCGACGGCGGGACGATCGGCGCGCGACGGTACCTGGCCCTCGGGCCGCGGGCGTCCGCCGCGATCCACGTGGAGGGGCACGTCGACAAGGTCAAGGGGGTCGGCTGGACGGACGGCTCGGCCCCGCCGCGGGACGTCCAGACCCAGGCCTTCATGGCCGGGATCGACTTCGACTTCTAGGAGGCCGCCATGCACACCGCCAGGATCGCGGCCGGCGCCGCCCTCGCCCTCTCCCTCGCCGCCCTCGCCTCGGGCGCCGCGGCCACGCCGCCGGACGCGGCCGCCGCCGCGCGGGGCCACAAGGCCTTCGACCGCTACTGCGTCTCCTGCCACGGCGTGGCGGGAGACGGGCGCGGCCCGACCGCCGACTTCATCGACCCCCGCCCCCGCGTCCTCACCAGCGGCATCTTCAAGTTCCGCTCCACCCCGAGCGGCGACCTGCCCACCGACGCCGACCTGCTCAAGACCATCACCAACGGCCTGCACACCACGTACATGCCGCGCTGGTCGGCCGCCACCGAGCGGGAGCGCGAGGATCTGGTCCAGTACGTGAAGTCCCTCTCCCCCCGCTTCACCACCGATCCGCAGGGGAAGCCCATCACCATCCCGCCTCCCCCTGCGGTCACCCCCCAGCTCGTCCAGCAGGGGAAGCAGGTCTGGGACAAGGTGCAGTGCGCCGCCTGCCACGGCGACGGCGGCCAGGGGGACGGGGCCTCGGCCAGCGGCCTCCACGACGACTGGGGCTACCCCATCCGCCCGCACGACTTCACCCGCGGGCCGCTCAAGGTGGGCGACGCCCCCGAGGACCTCTATCGCGCCTTCATGACCGGGCTGAACGGGACGCCCATGCCCTCGTTCGCGGACTCGATCTCGGCCGACGAGGCCTGGGCGCTGGTCTTCTACGTCCGCACCCTCCGCAAGAGCGATTGAGCGGCCGCGGCCGTCCGGTGCCCCTGCCCATCCGGCCAGGTCCCGCCCCGTCCCTCCCGCCGATGTGGCGGGGCGCGCCCGTCCCTAGGCTTCCTCCCGGCGCCCCCCGCGCGCCCGAAAGGAAGCCATGGAAGCCGACGTCCTCGCCGCCCTCTCCTCCCGGATCTCGACCCTCACCACCGCCGCCGCCGCCCACGTCCTGCGGGTGGACGGACGGCGCCGCCGACCGTCCAGCGGCGTCGCCTGGTCGGCCGACGGCGTGGTCCTCACCGCCCATCACACGC
>DATKAL010000368.1:0-2723 GCA_035498135.1 Anaeromyxobacter sp. | reverse complement strand
AAGAGCGGCATCGAGGCCACCCGCGAGATCATCAAGCACGACGCCCGGGCGGTGGTGGTGATGTGCTCGGCCCTCGGGCAGGAGTCGCTGGTGATGGAGGCGATCGAGGCCGGGGCGAGCGACTTCATCGTGAAGCCGTTCAAGTCGGAGGACGTGCTCTCCGTGGTCAAGAAGGTGCTGGGCGACGCCTAGCCGCCCGCAGGTCCGGGGGGACCGAGGGCGCGTGGACCTCAAGCGGTACCTCTCCCTGTTCGTGGCCGAGTGCGGCGAGCACCTCGCCGGCTTCGGCAGGGACCTCGTCCAGCTGGAGCAGGCGGTCCGCTCCGGCGGGGACGCCAAGGGGGCGATCGACAGCCTCTTCCGCCACGCCCACAGCGTGAAGGGCATGAGCGCCTCGATGCAGCTCGAGGGGATCAGCGCCCTCGCCCACCGGGCCGAGGACCTGGTCGACCTCCTCCGCAAGGATCCGGCCCGGCTCGAGGCCGGGGCGGTGGACCTCCTCCTCGCCGCCGGCGATGCGCTCGAGCGGATGGTGGCGAGGGCCGCCGAGGGCGCCCAGCCGGAGGAGGCCCCGCCCGAGCTGCTCGCGCGCCTCGCGGCGGCGTGCGAGGGCCAGGGGCTGGCCGGAGAGCGCTCCCCCGCGCCGCCGCCGGCGAGCCCGGCGCCCGCCCCCGCGGAGCCGGCGCGCCGGGAGCCGGCGCGGGCGGACGGCCGGGTGGAGCCTCCGGGCCGGGCCCTCCACCGGGTCCAGGTGGAGGTGGAGATCGCCTCCTCCTGCCCGGTCCCCGCGGTGCGCGCCTTCCTGGTGGTGAAGAAGCTGGCCGGGCTCGGGGCGGTGGTCCGCTCCACCCCGCTCGTGGAGGACCTCCGGGCAGGCCGGATCCCCGGGAAGCGGCTCGAGGTGCTGCTCGACACGCCGGAGGGGCTCCCCGGCCTGGAGCGGGCCCTCGGGCAGATCTCGGACCTGGCGGCGGTGCGGCTCAAGGAGGCGGAGGAGGAGCGGCCGGCAGCCACGGCCCCGGCGCCACGGGAGGCCGCCGCGGCGGCCGAGGCGGCGCGCACCGTCCGGGTGCGGACGGAGATCCTGGACGGCTTCCTCGACGCCGTGGGGGAGCTGATCCTGGCCACCGCCCGGATCCGCGAGCTCGGGCGGGCCCTCCCGGCGGGGCACCGGCCCGCGCTCGACGAGGGGGTGGACCGGCTCCACGCCATCGTGAAGGACCTGCACGACAAGGTCATGGCGGTGCGGATGACGCCGCTCGCGCTGGTGACCGACCGCCTGCCCCGCGCCGCCCGCGACCTCGCCCGGGCGATCCAGAAGCAGGTCGAGGTGGCCATCGAGGGGGCCGAGATCGAGCTCGACCGGGCCATCCTGGAGGAGCTGTCGGATCCCATCCTGCACGTGCTCCGCAACGCCATCGACCACGGGATCGAGCCGCCCCACCTGCGGCTGCTCGGGGGCAAGCCGGCCACGGGCCGGGTGGCGGTGCACGCCCGGCGCGAGCGGGACCGGGTGATCCTGGAGATCTCGGACGACGGGAAGGGGATGGAGCCGGCGCGGCTCAGGGCCGCGGCGGTGGCCCGGGGGGCGCTCACCCCGGAGCAGGCCGCGGCGCTCTCCGACCGCGAGGCGCTCCTCCTCTGCTGCCTGCCCGGGGTCTCCACCGCCGAGGTGGTGACCGAGCTCTCCGGCCGGGGCGTGGGGATGGACGCGGTCAAGCGCGCCGTGGAGGGGGTGGGCGGCACGCTCGAGATCGAGAGCGCCCCCGGCGCCGGGACCCGCTTCACCTTCCGCCTGCCGCTCACCGTGGCGGTGCAGCCGGTGCTCCTCGTGCGGGTGGGCGAGGAGGTGCTCGGCCTCCCCATCGCCAAGGTGCACGGGGCCGCCCAGGTGGCGCTCTCCCGGCTCGACCGGAGCCGCGGCGAGCCGGTGCTCCCCTACGACGGCGAGCTCGTCCCGGTCCGTGACCTCACCCGGCTCCTCGGGCTCCCCGAGGCCCGGGCCCAGGACGAACGCGCCGTGGTGGTGGCGGAGGCGGGCGAGGCCGGCCGGGTCGGGCTGGCGGTGGATGCGCTCCTCGGGCAGCAGGAGGCGGTGCTGAAGCCGCTCGGAAACCCGCTCGAGAACGTCCCCGGCCTCTCGGCGGTGACGGTCCTCGGCAACGGCCGCCCGGTCTTCATCCTCGACGTGCAGAGGCTCCTGGCCGCGTGACCCGGCACGTCTTCGGCCCGGGCGAGGTGGACGCCCTCCAGGAGCTGGCGAGCGTGGGCTGCGGCCGCGCCATCACCGCCCTGGGAAAGCTCGCCCGCACCCGGCTGGACATGGACGTGCCCGAGGCCTGGGTGGGCGCCGAGCGCGGCGCCATCGCCGCCTTCCTGGGCGGGCTCGGGCAGGACCTGGTGGCGGTGGGGGTGAAGCTCGAGGGGCCGCTCGAGGGCGACCTCCTCCTCGCCCTCCCGGAGCGGGACGCCGAGGCCCTGGCGGCGCTCCTCGGCTTCCCGCCCGAGGACGGCTGGCGGGGGATGGCGGAGAGCGCGCTCCTCGAGTCGGGCAACATCGTGGGGAGCGCCTTCGTCTCGGCGGTGGCGGCGCTGGTGGGGGAGAAGCTCCTCCTCTCCATCCCCAGCTTCGCCCGGGGGAGCGGCCGGGAGTGCGTGGAGCGGCTGGTGGCCCACGCGGGGTCGGTCGCGCTCGCCACCCGCTTCAGCTGCGCGCGGCAGGA
>DATKAL010000367.1:0-4153 GCA_035498135.1 Anaeromyxobacter sp. | reverse complement strand
TCATCAGTTTCGGAGGAACTACGCTCGTCGTCAATCTCTGCGCGATAGGGATCCTGCAAAGCGTGGCGATGAGACGTCATAAGCTGTTAGAGGCGGTGGGCGACGTCGGCCAGCTTGCGGGTGACGAAGCCGGCGTCCCGCGGCCGCCCCATGCGCAGCGCCAGGTCCGCCTCGCGCCGGGTGAGGTCGAAGGCCCGCTGGTCGGCGGCCACCTCGAGGACCAGCTGCGGGTGACGGGCGCGAAGGTCCGGGAGGGCGGGGGCGAGCAGCCAGGCGGCCAGGTGGGTGGTGGTGGTGAGCCGGACGCTGCCGATGAGGGCCTGGTCGCGGGCGTCGGCGTGGCGGGCGAGCGCGAGGACGTCGGCCTCCACCCGGGTGGCGAGCTCCGCCAGCTCGAGCCCGTCGGCCGTGGCCCGCCAGCCCTGCGGCCCGCGCTCGAAGAGCGCCACCCCGAGGTCCTCCTCGAGCGCCGCCACCCGCCGGGCCACCGTGTTGCGGTCCACGGCCAGCCGCGCCGCCGCGCGGGAGTGGCTGCCGGTGCGGACGAGCTCGAGGAAGAACCGGAGGTTTCCCCAGTCCAGGGTCGCGCGTTCCTGCGCGGTCCCGGCGCTTCCCTGCGCCTTCAAAGCGCCCCGTGCCATGGGTACCTCCATGCCTGGAGACACGAGCGGCGCGCCGCCGCCGTGGGGAAAGGAGCCTACGATGTCCTCGCCGAGCGAGTCCGTCCTTTCAGCGTCCTTCCGGGGTGGGACGTCCGCCCGTGCCGGCCTCGGCCGCGTCCGTCCGCCGCGCCGGGAGGTGCGGGCCGACCGGGCGACGGACGGCGCCGCCGACCGGGCGGCGGCGGCGGCACGGCTCGCCGGCACCGGCCGTCCGGGGCGCGATCTCGTCGCGGGCGTGGCCCTCCTCGCGGCGGTGGCCGCGCTCTGGCTCGGCACGCTGGCGGCGGTGGGCGTGGCCCCGGGGGGAACGCCTCCGACCGCCCCGGCGGCGGTGGTCAGCGCGAGCGGGGACTGACGCGGCTCCGGCCGATCAGGGGCGCGCGGCCTGGACCGGCGCGGCGCCGCCGTCCGCGGCGGCGGGCGTGGGTTCGGCCTCGCCGCGGAGGGCCCTCAGGATCTGCCCGGCGGACCGCGCCATGCGGAGGGGCGCGTCCGCGATGGGCTGGTCGTCCGGATCGGTGAGCTGCCCGCGCCCCAGCCCCGCGTACATGGTGACCTTGAGGTCCTTGCCGATGGCGGCGTACTGGGGCTCCCAGCCGACGGTCGAGACCACGAAGCGGTCGGGCGGCACCTGGAACATCGAGACGCCGTCGGAGTAGAGGGCCGGAGGGTGGGTGTCGCCGAGCAGGGCGAGGAGCGTCGGCAGGATGTCGTAGTGGCTCGTGACCACCGGGGGCTCGCCCACCGGGACCCCCGGGCCGAACCAGACGGCGGGGACGTGGATCTGCTCGCTGGTCACCGCCGAGCCGTGGCCGATGTGACCCTTCTGCCGGAACTCCTCGCCGTGGTCGCCGGTGAAGACCACCAGCGGAGACTTGCCCCGCCGGGCCTCGACCTCGCGCAGGAACCCCTCGAGCTCGCGGTCGAGGGCGTGGGCGGCGTTCCTGGCTCGGGCGTCGATGAGCGGGCCGGGCGCGCTGGTGGCCTTGATCCCGTTGGCGCCGTCCCAGTCCGGGACGAACACCCGGTCCTGCTGCGGGTCGTAGAAGTAGTTGAAGTGGGTCCCGAAGAAGAAGAGGAAGAGGAAGAGCGGCCGGTCGGGCGGCGCCGAGGCGAGCGTGGCCCGGGCGGCGGCGAGCATGGCCTTGTCGCGATCGGGGGGCTCGGTCCCCTCGCACCAGGTCTGCAAGTCCTCGGGGCGGACCCCGGCGAAGACCGTGTCCTTGAGGTCCATCCAGTCGACGCAGGAGGCGGCCAGCACCTTCACTGCGTAGCCGTTCCGCGCCAGGGCGGGGAAGAGGACCGGCTGGCGCCCGGAGCCGACCGTGGCCTCGAGCTTCTGCGCCTGCTGCCCGTAGACGAGGGAGAAGAGGGTGTAGTTGGTGGAGCTCGCCCCCGCGTAGTGGCGGAGGAAGCGCGCCCCGGCAGCGGAGCGCCGCCACAGGTTGGGCATGGTGCGCTCGTCGAGGTGGTTCGCGGGGAGGCTCTCCGCCACCACGAAGAGGACGTCGGGGGTGCGGGTGAAGCGGATCTCGGCGGGATCGACCCCGGCAGGCAGGCGCTTCGACGCCCCCTGGCCGGCGAAGGGATCGGGCACGTTCGTCTTGCCGAACACCACCCGGGCGAAGTCGCCCATGCGCACCGGGATCTGGAGCGGCAGGGTGGTCGAGGCGGCGAAGATCGCCGCCCCGCCGAAGTAGGTGAGGCTCGCCCCGTAGACCCGCTCCGCCGCGGAGAGCAGGACCAGCGCCAGGGCGATGATCCACGTGCGGCGCCGGGCGGCGAAGCGGCGGAGGAACCAGGCCCCGGCGAGCGCGTCGAGCACCACCAGCCCGAGCACCTCGGCGACGAACAGGGCCACCGCGGCGGGCGGTACGCCGGTCTCCCGCAGCGCGTTCGCCTGGAAGAGGACCCGGAAGAAGAAGCCGTTCAGGTGGAAGCCGGTGGCCCCGAAGACCCGGGCGTCCACCGACAGCGCGGCGGTCACCAGCCCGGCCGCCGCGGGGGCGGCGAAGCGGTAGAGGCGGGGCCAGGGGGCGAAGGGGAGCCCGAGCACGAACCCGAGGAGCCCGAGGAGGAGCGCCTGGGGCACGAACGTCGGCCAGAGGAGGGCGCGGTAACCCTCCGGCGTGGCCCGCAGCGCGGCGGCGATCGGGCCGGCGTAGAGGGCGAGGATGACGGGGACGTGGAGGAGCGCCCAGAGCAGGGCCGGGAAGCGGAGCCCCGCCCCGCCGTCCGGCGAAGGCCGGCCGCGCCCGTCCTCCGGGCTGGTCAGGAGAGACATCGGCGGCGGAACCTAGCACCGGTCCGGACGGTGCGCCACCCGCCCTCCTCCCCGCCCCCGTCGCTCACCGCGGGGGCGGGGCGAGCCGCATGCGGAGGAGCGGGCGGCCGCAGAGCGGGCAGGCGGGCTCCCCGGGGTCGTCGCTCAGGAGCTCGCAGGCGGGGCAGTGGTAGCGGACCCGGGATCCGCCCGCGCCCGGCAGGTCCTCGGGCGGGAAGGTGGCGGCGAAGCCCCGCGCCAGGGCGGCGAAGTAGGCATACCGCGCCTCCGGGGTGAGGTCGTCGGGGAGCGGGGCGCGCCGGAAGGTCCGGCCGCCCGCCTGGACCGGCGCGCCGTCGCCGCGGGCGGCGAGGAGGGCCTCCTCGGTCCGCTTCGGCCAGGGCTGGTCGTGGAACCAGCGCGCCTTGAAGGCGGTCCAGCCGGCCGGGGTCGTCACCCGGGCGAGCTCCTCCTCGAACTCGGCGCGGCGGGACATGAAGGCGGGCTCGAACGGCATGCGCGCGGGATCTTGCGCCCGGCGCGCCGCCGGGACAAGAAGGGGGCGAAGGCCCGCCGGCGCCCCGGCGCGCGCCGCCCCACGAGGACCGACGGATGAGCGACGCGCCCCGCCCCCCCCACGACTTCGACGAGCTGTATCGGACGGGGAGCGCGCCCTGGGACATCGGCCGGCCCCAGGCCGAGGTGGTCCGCCTGGCGGCGGAGGGCGAGATCGTGGGCGACGTCATCGACCTCGGCTGCGGCACCGGGGAGAACGCGCTCCACCTCGCCGCCCTCGGCCGCCGCGTGCTCGGGGTGGACGGCTCGCCGGTGGCCATCGCCCTCGCCCGGGAGAAGGCGGTCGCCCGGGGGCTCCAGGCGACCTTCCTCGTGGGCGACGCCCTGCACCTCCGGAAGAGCGTGCCGCGCCGCTTCGAGACCGGGATCGACTGCGGCCTCTTCCACCTCTTCGAGCGGGACGAGCGCCGCGCCTACGCCCACGCCCTCACCGACGTCCTCTCCTCGGGCTCGACCCTCCACCTCCTCTGCTTCTCGGACGAGGAGCCGCCCGGGTCCGGTCCGAAGCGGCTCGCCGAGTACGACATCCGCGACGCCTTCCGCTCGCTCTTCACCCCGGTCCGGATCAGCCCGGCCACCCTCGAGCGGGACGATCCGCGCGGGCCGGCCCGCGCCTGGCTGGCCACGCTGATCCGGATCTGAGCCGCCGCTC
>DATKAL010000366.1:0-8196 GCA_035498135.1 Anaeromyxobacter sp. | reverse complement strand
CCCGGCTCGCGGTCGCCGCGAGCCTCGCGGGCGGCCTCGGGGAGGCGCGCCTGGATCCGGTCCCGCTCCGGGGCGGAGGCGGGGGCCGCCTCGGCCGCCGCGCCCGGCTCGGGCGCCGCGGCGGGGATCGGCTCGGGCGGGGGAACGGCTGCGTCGGCGAGCGGCGGCACGAGCAGCCCGGGGACGGCCGGCACCGGGGCCATCCCCAGCTCGGTGATGAGCGGGATGGGGGTGAGGGGCGGGGCGGGCAGCTCCGCGGACGCGGCCTCGGGCGGCGTCTCCGGCCCGGCCTCGACGGCGGGGACGGAAGGCTCGACGAGGCGCGGCGCCTCCGCGGCGGCCTCGGCGGGCGCCGGCTCCGCGGCCCCCTCCTCGGGCGGCGCGGCGGGCTCGGCCTCGGCCGGCGCCTCGGGCTCGAGCGCCAGCGCGCCCGGCACCGGTGTGCTGGCCGGCTCGATCACCGCCTCGCGGGCGCTGGCCTCCGCCTGCTCCGCCTCCTCCTCGCTCGGGACCTCGGTCACCTCGGCCCGGTGCTCGCCCTCGGTGAGCTCGAACTCCTCGGAGAAGTCGGGGTCGCCGTAGACGTCCCCGACGTAGAGGAACGCGGCCTTCTCCAGGCCGATGTCCACGAAGGCCGCCTGCATGCCCGGGAGCACGCGGACCACCCGGCCCTTGTAGATGTTGCCGACGATCCCCTTCTCGTGCTTGCGCTCGAGGTAGTACTCGTGGATGGAGCCGTTCTCGACCAGGGCGACGCGCGTCTCCGCGCCCGCCGCGTTGATCACCAGGATGCTGTTGCCTGCCATGTGGGCCCTCTCTCGCCCCGGCAGGACGCGGGGAGAGCGAGGCCCAGTGCGGCGGGCCACGATCGCGACCGTCCCGGCGAGGCCGGGCGGCTGGGATCGGCTGTCGAGCTTGCGCTCAAAGCTTCGCGTCTCCTCGCGCCCGGCGGCCGCGGCGGTGCGCGGCACGAGCGGGGCGCGTCGTTTCGTTCAGGCGTCGAGGTAGCGAGGGGCACGGGGCTGGCCCTGTGGTTGGCTCTGCCCGCTCCTCGCGAAGCTCACGCCCTCCTTCAGTACCTTCACTCCACGGGGCGGGACGCCACCTTCCCCGAAGATCGCCACCAGCACCTCGGCTGGCTTGGCGCTCCCGGACGGGTCCGCCCGCAAGCTGAACGCGACCGACCCCGGGCCTTCGACCGCGAGGTGGGTCACCATGTTTTTCAAGTCTATCTCTCTTTGCTTCACGGCCGCGATCTTCCGACCGCGTCCGCGCCGGTTCTTCGGGGCGGCGGCCCGGGTCACGATCGATTGGCCGGCGTCCTGGAAGGCCGCTACGCGCCGCTCGAGGGCTCCCTCGTCCCACGTTTCGAGCGGAAATTCCACACGATAGTGGACGGTCCGCTGCGCCTCGGCGATCGAGGGCGCCCGCGGGTCGAGCAGCTCGGCCTGCAGGCCCTCGAGCCCCGGCGGGAGCTCGGCGCGGAGGCTGGAGAGCACCCCGGCCGGGTCGGCGGCGCCGATGAGCTCGAGGTCCATGTACTCGGAGCGGCTCTCGACCCCGACCGGCAGCGCCGGGCCGAAGGAGACGCGGGGCTTGGGGTGGAACCCCTGCGAGAAGGCGACCGGGAGCCTGGCCCGACGGATGGCCCGCAGCAGGGTGTGCAGGGTCTCGAGGTGGGAGAGGGCCACCAGCCGGCCGAGCTTCGCGTAGCGGACCCGAACGTGGGTGCGGAAGGCCGGCTCGGGCGGGCGCGCCGGGGGCGGCGGCGCCGGCGCGTAGTCCTTCGCCTCGTAGGTCCGGTTCTTCACCACCTCGTAATCGCAGGCCCCGCAGACGGTGCAGGGGGCGACCACGCAGTCCACCACCTCGGCCTGGTTGCGGGCCGCGGCCAGCTGCTTCTGGAGGTAGGCCTTGGTCACCCCGCAGTCGATCCGGTCCCAGGGGAGGACCTCGTCGAGGCGCCGGCGCCGGTGGGCGAACCAGTCCAGGCCCACCCCGTGCTCCCGCTCGCAGTCCTCGAAGGCGGCGATCCAGTTGCCCTCGTCGAACCACTCCGTCCAGCCGTCGAGCCGCTGCCCCCTCCGGTAGGCGGAGAGGACCGCGGTGGCCACCCGCCGGTCGCCGAGCGCGAGCGCCCCCTCGATCGAGGACTGGCGCGAGTCGTGCGGCTTGAACTGGATGGCGCCGTTGCGCCCACCGAGGGCGGCGGTGACGAGCGCCTGGCGGCGCCGGGTCTCGGCCGGCCCGATCATCGGCTCCCACTGGAAGGGGGTGAAGGGCTTGGGGACGAAGGTGGAGGCGCCGAGGTGGATGGCGGCCGAGCCCTGCCCCCTGGGGAGCGCCCGGCGGGCGGTGGAGAGGCAGCGGCGGGCGAGCTCCCCGATCGCCACCACGTCCTCGTCCCGCTCCTCCGGGAGCCCGATCATGAAGTAGAGCTTGAGGAGCGACCAGCCGTTCTGGAAGATCGACTCCACCGCTCGGAGCAGGTCCTCCTCGCGGTTCCCCTTGTTGATCACCGCCCGCATCCGCTCCGTGGCGGCCTCGGGGGCGAGGGTGAAGCCGGTCTTGCGGATCCGGGCGATCTTCCGGGCGAGCCCGTCGCTCATGGTCTCGGTCCGGAGCGAGGGCAGGCTCATCCCGATCCTCTCCCCCTCCCAGCGGGCGAGGAAGTCGTCGAGGAGCCCGTTCAGCGGGGCGTAGTCGCCGGAGGAGAGGGAGAGGAGGCCGACCTCCTCGTACCCGGAGGCGGCCAGCCCGGTCTCGGCCAGGGCCAGCACCTGCCTGGGATCGCGCTGACGCGTGGGGCGGGTGATCATCCCCACCTGGCAGAACCGGCAGCCGCGGGTGCAGCCGCGCTGGATCTCGATGGGGAGCCGGTCGTGGACCGTCTGCATGAAGGGGACGAGCGGCCGGGTGTAGGCGGTGGTCGGGAGCGCGTTCAGGTCCGGCATCACCCGGCGCGAGACCGTCTCGTGGCCGGGGAGGAGCGGCTCGACGGCGGAGAGCGTCCGGGTGACCGGGTCGTAGCGGGGGGCGAAGAAGGCCGGGACGTAGACCCCCGGGATCCGCGCCAGCCGCTCGAGGACCTCGCGCCGGCTCGCGCCCCCCCGGCGAAAGCCGCTCTGCGCGACGGCGTCGGCGATCTCGAGGGCGACCTCCTCTCCCTCCCCCACCGCGAAGCAGTCGAAGAAGTCGGCCACCGGCTCGGGGTTGTACGCGCAGGGGCCGCCCCCCACCACCAGCGGGTCCTGGTCGCCGCGCTCCCGGGCGAGGAGCGGAATCCCGGAGAGGTCGAGGAGCGCCAGCGCGCTCGTGTAGGCGAGCTCGAACTGGAGCGTCACTCCGAGCAGGTCGAAGACGCGGACCGGGGCCCGCGACTCGAGGGTGAAGAGCGGGAGCCCGCGCTCCCGGAGCATCCCCTCCATGTCCGGCCAGGGGAGGAAGACCCGCTCGCAGGCGATCTCCGGCCGGTCGTTCAGGAGGTGGTAGAGCAGCCGGAAGCCCAGGTTGGACATCCCGACCTCGTAGGTGTCGGGAAAGGCCAGGGCGACGCGGACGCGGGCGGCGGAGAGGTCCTTCACCACCGCGCCGAGCTCGGAGCCGACGTACCGGGAGGGCTTCTGGGCCGCGAGGACGAGCTCGTCGAGGACCGACGAGTGGAGCCGGGGATCGTTCATCTGTTCGCCGGGCCGCGGGTTCGAGCCGCGTGTCGCCCGCCGTGAGAGGGCTCCGGGCCCACGCTCGGGTCCGGAGGATTCGGGGAGATACCACACCCGCTCCCGCCGGGTCCACGCCGGGCCCCGCGTTCCCGGCCGGCCCGCCTAGTGGCGGGCGGCGAAGGCCTCCAGCTCGCCCCGCCAGGGGAGCCAGCGCACCTCCACGCCGTCCACCCGCGCCGCGGGTGGCCCGCGCCGGCAGAAGGCGATCAAGGCCTCCACCGCCGCCCGCTCGCCCTCCGCCTCGGCCTCCACCCGGCCATCGCCCAGGTTGCGCACCCAGCCCCTGAGCCCCAGGCGGCGCCCCTCGTCCACGGTGGCGAAGCGGAAGCCGACCCCCTGCACGCGACCGGCGACGAGGAGCTGGACCCGGACCCGATCGGCCATCGCCCTCACTCCTTCAGCAGGCGCAGGAACTCCTCCTCGCCCACCACCTTCACGCCCAGGGCGCGCGCCTTCTCCAGCTTCGTGCCCGCCTCCTCGCCCGCCACGACCAGATCGGTCTTGCGCGACACGCTCCCGGAGACCTTCCCGCCGCGACGCTCGACCTCGGCCTTGGCCTCGTCGCGGGAGAGCGAGGAGAGCCCGCCCGTGAGGACCACCGTCCGGCCGGCGAAGGGGCCGCGCGCCTCGACCGCCTCCGGCTCGGGGCGGACCCCGGCGGCGAGGAGGCGCTCCACCACCCGCCGGTTCTGCGGCTCCTGGGTCCAGGCCCGGATCTCCCCGGCGGTCTCGGGCCCGACGTCGCGCACCGCGAGGAGCTCCTCCTCGGTGGCGTCCATGAAGCGGTCCACCGCCCCGAAGTGGCGCGCCAGGGTGGCGGCGGTGGCCTCGCCGACCTGCGGGATCCCGAGGGCGTTCAGGAAGCGCCGGAGGGTGGTGGTCTTGGAGCGCTCGAGGGCCTCGACGATGTTCCGGGCGCTCCTCTCCCCCATGCGATCCAGCTCGGCCCAGGTGTCGAGCGGGATGGCGTACAGGTCGGCGAAGTCGCGGGCCAGCCCCTTCTCCACCAGCTGGAAGCAGAGCTTGTCGCCGAGCCCCTCGACGTCCATGGCCCGCCGCGAGGCGAACTGGCGGAGCCGCCCCACCAGCTGGGCCGGGCAGGCGGCCCCGGTGCAGCGGTAGACCTTCTCCCCCTCCTCGCGGACCACCCGCGCCCCGCAGACCGGACAGGTCGCGGGGAAGACGAAGGGGCGCTCCTCGCCGGTCCGCCGCTCGGGGAGCGACTTCACCACCTCCGGGATCACCTCCCCGGCGCGCCGCACCAGCACCCAGTCCCCCTCGAGGAGGTCCTTGCGGCGCATCTCGTCCTCGTTGTGCAGGGTGGCGCGGGAGACCGTCGCGCCCGAGAGCCGGACCGGGTCGAAGTCCACCACCGGGGTGAGGATCCCGGTGCGCCCCACCGAGGCCCAGATGCGGCGCAGCCTCGTCGCCTCCTCCTGCGGCGGGTACTTGAAGGCCACCGCCCAGCGGGGGAACTTCGAGGCCGCCCCGAGCCGGCGCCGCCAGTCGAGGTCGTCCACCTTCACCACGATCCCGTCTGTGTCGTAGGGGAGGGCGAAGCGCCCCTCGGCCATCCGGTCGCGGTAGGCGAGCACCTCGGCGAGCCCCTGGCAGCGCCGGTTCTCCGGGTTGGTCTCGAACCCCCAGCGCGCCAGGTCCTCGAGCTTCTGCCAGTGGGTCTTCCAGGGCTCGGCCCCGGGGACCAGGGCCTCGTAGGCGACGAAGGAGAGGGGCCGGCGCGCCGTCACGCGCCAGTCGAGCTGCCGGAGCGATCCCGCGGCGGCATTCCGGGGGTTGGCGAAGGGCTCGTCGCCGGCGCGGACGATCTGCCGGTTCATGGCCTCGAAGTGCTCCTTGAAGAGGAGCACCTCCCCGCGGACCTCGAGGGCCTTCGGGGCCCCGTCGTGGAGCCGCCCCGGTACGCCGCGGTTCGCCCCCAGCCCGCCCACCACCCGGAGGTTCGGGGTCACGGCCTCCCCGTTGACCCCGTCGCCCCGGGTGGAGCCCCGCTCGAAGGCGCCGCCCCGGTAGACGAGCTCGACGGCGAGCCCGTCGAGCTTGGGCTCGACGACGTAGCGGACCGCCTCCTCCGCGGGGAGGGCGAGGAGGCGGTGGACGCGGGCGTCGAACTCGCGGAGCTCCTCGTCGGTCTGGACGTTCCCGAGCGAGAGCATGGGCTCGCGGTGGACCACCCGCTCGAACTTCTCGGAGGGAGCGCCGGAGACCCGCTGGGTGGGGGAGTCGGGGGAGAGCAGGTCCGGGTGCTCCGCCTCGAGCGCCTGGAGCTCCTTCATGAGCCGGTCGTACTCGGCGTCCGAGAGGATCGGGCGGTCGAGGACGTAGTAGGCGTGGTCGGCCGCGCGGATCCGCTCGCGCAGCGACCCCGCCCGCTCCGCGGGGGTGCTCATCCCCGGACTGTGTGCGAAGGCGACCGGCGCCGCAACCTAGAACGTGCCGTCGTCCACGTTGTGGTCGAGCCAGCCGACCGGGTACTGCAGGGTGTCGTCCGTGGTGTAGATCCCGCTCGAGCGGTTGTACTGCACCCACCGGACGCTCTGGACGCCGTCGCCGTCGAGGTCCCCCACCGCCGTGAGCGACAGGGAGTCGGTGCTGCCGGCGTGCATCGCGATGAAGAGGTAGCTGTAGTACAGCGCCCCCTCGATGATGGGGGCGCCGGTGGTCCCCGTGCCGGAACGCTGCTGGAAGATCGCGCTCCAGCCCG
Source organism: Anaeromyxobacter sp. (assembly GCA_035498135.1). Taxonomy (GTDB): domain Bacteria; phylum Myxococcota; class Myxococcia; order Myxococcales; family Anaeromyxobacteraceae; genus Anaeromyxobacter. The sequence continues at coordinate 1,752 of DATKAL010000366.1, read as the reverse complement.
CCTGGGTCCAGTTGGGGACGCGCTTCAGCGGCCCGGGCCCGTTGCTGGGCGGGTTGTTGGGAGGGGTGTAGTTCCCCACCAGGAGCCCGCCCGGGATGTCGCCGTCGGTGATGTACAGGTCCTCCACCCCGCGCTTGATGGTGATGAGCACGGTCCGGCGCTCGGCCTCCTTGCTGCGGAGGGTGAGCTTCGTGAGGGTGGGGATGGCCACCGAGGCGAGGACTCCGATGATGGTGACGACCATCATCAGCTCGATCAGGGTGAAGCCGCGGGCGCGCTTCGCGATCATGGGCTCTCCTTCACTTCGGCTCCGGCGCGGAGCTGGGCGCGCCGGGCGGTGCGGGGAGGATCACCAGCGCCCCGCCGACCTCCTTCACCTGCTTCCCCAGCGAGATCTGCTGCTGCTTGAACTTCTCGATCTCGACCCGGTCTGCGTCGCTCGAGATCGTGTACGCCGCCGCCTGGCCGGGCGCGGGCGGCGACCCCACCAGCCCCGGCGGCAGGCCCGGCACCACCGGCGTCCGGCTGACGTGGGTGCGCTGCCACCAGCCGTAGCCGTGGAAGCCGAGGGCGAGGGCCACGGCGATCGCCGTCACCACCGCGAGCCTCCGGCCGCGCCGATCGGGCTCGGCCTCGGGGATGGCGTCGATCGACACCACCCGCGCCTGCGCCTCCCGCCGGACCGGCGCGGCGACGGGGGCCGCCGGGGTGCCGACCCGCTGCGCCGCCTCGGAGAAGTCGATCGCCTCCTTGACGAGCGCGTTCCGGACCGCCTCCAGCCCGGGCTGCAGCTCGGGCGGCGCCCCGCCGAAGAGCACGTTCACCTCGGCGAGGAGGCCGTCGATGGCGGCGAGGAGGGCCTGGACCGCCTGGCCGTCGACCGGGCTCCCCGGCGCGGGGAGCGCGGCCAGCGCCGCCGCCACCCGGAGGCGGGTCACGGCGGCCCGGCGCACCGGGGCGGTGTCCACCGGCTGCTCCGCGCCCTGCAGCACGGCGAGCTCGAGCTCGGAGAGGCCGTCGACCACCTGCCCGGCCACCGCGCCGAGCGGGGCGCTCTCGGCGAGCGTCCCGGCGATGGCGGCGAGCAGGGCCGCCTCCGCCTCGCCGTCGGACGGGGCGGTGGCGGGCCAGCAGGCGGCGGCCACGGCCGGCGTCGACGGCGGGGGGACGTAGACGCCCGGCGAGCGGAAGTCGAAGGCGGGAGCCGGGGCGGCCGGCGGGTCGACCATCAGGTCGCCGAAGAGCGCGTCGACCGCCTCGGGGGCGGCCGCGGCGACCTCCTGCATCGAGGCGGGAGCGGCGACCGCGGGCGCCGCCGGCGGCGGAGCGGCGACCGGTGGAGCGGCAGCGGGCGCGGCGGCCGGCGGCGGGGCGGCCATCCGCGGCGCACCCGGCGACGGGGTGGCCCTCGGCGGAGCGACCATCCGCGGCGCGCCCGGCGGTGGGGCGACCGCGGGCGGCGGAGCCAGGGGCGGGGCGGCCGCCGGCGGGCGCGAGGCTGGCGTGGCCGGGGCCGCGACGCGGGCCGCGGCGGGAGGCGGGGCGGGAGCCATCGGCCGGGGTGGGCTCGCGACCGGCGGTGCGGCCGGCGGGCGAGCGGGCGGGACGACCGGCGCCGGCCTCGCGGCCGGGGGCGGCGCCGCGGGGCGGGGAGCGGCCTGACCCGCCGGGGCGCGGGCGACGGCGGGCGGCGGCGGGCCCGCGGGAGGCGTCGCCCGCGGCGCGGGGGCGGCGCCCGGCGGAGGTGGGGGG
>DATKAL010000365.1:0-3756 GCA_035498135.1 Anaeromyxobacter sp. | reverse complement strand
ACGACCAGATGCAGATCCTGGCCTACAACCGGCTGGTGCGGGATCCGCGGAGGCGGGATCCCGACGCGCTGCTGGCCGCGCTGCGCGGGGTGATGGACGTCGAGCCGGCGGCGTCGCCGGCGCCGGAGGGGCCGCGGACCTTCGGCCTCTACCTGGGCGGGCGGTGGTGGCGGGCCAGGGCCCGCCCCGGGACGTTCGACGCCGCCGATCCGGTGGCCTCGCTCGACTGCTCGATCGCCCAGGACCTGCTCCTCGCCCCGCTCTTCGGGATCCAGGATCCGCGGACCTCGAGGGACGTCGACTTCGTGGGCGGGATCCGCGGGGCCGGGGAGCTGGAGAGGCGGGTGCGGGAGGAGGGCTGGTCGCTCGCCCTGCACCTCTTCCCCACCGGCATCGCGCAGCTCATCGCCGTGTCCGACGCGGGGAAGCTGATGCCGCCGAAGAGCACCTGGTTCGAGCCGAAGCTGCGGAGCGGGCTGTTCGTGCATACGTTCTAGGCCATGTACGTCCCCAGCCACTTCGCCGAGACCCGCGTCGAGGTGCTCCACGAGGCCATCCGCGCCGCCGGGCTCGTCACCCTGGTGACGACCGGGTCGAGCGGGCTCGACGCGAGCCACATCCCCGTGCTCCTCGAGCCGGAGCCAGGCCCGCTCGGCCGGCTGCTCGGGCACCTGGCGCGCCCGAACGGTCAGTGGAGCGCGACGGCCGAGGGCTCGCCGGCGCTCGCCATCGTCCTGGGCCCGGACGGCTACGTGACGCCGTCCTGGTACCCCTCGAAGCGCGAGACCGGCCGGGTCGTGCCGACCTGGAACTACCTGGCCGTCCACGTCCACGGCCCGGTGCGATTCTTCCAGGAGCGGGAGCGCCTCCTGGACGTCGTGACCCGCCTCACCGAGCGGCAGGAGCGCGGTCGCGGGCAGCCGTGGAAGGTGAGCGACGCTCCGCCGGACTACCTCGACGGCATGCTGAAGGGGATCGTCGGCGTGGAGCTGACCATCACGCGCATCGAGGGGAAGTGGAAGGCCAGCCAGAACCGGACCACCCCCGACCGCCTCGGCGCGGCCAAGGGCATGCGGGAGGATGGCCGGGAGGCGATGGGGCGCTTGATGGACGGGGACGCGAAGTAGGCGGGGCGGGGTCGCCCGCGTCGCGCAGGGTCCCCGCGCGCCACCGGCCGGCGTCTCCACGCTCAGTAGATGTAGCGGAGCTCCCCCCACGCGCTGGAGAACGGCGCCGCCAGCTCCGTGCAGGCGTAGATCGGCCGGCGGCGCTCGTAGGGCATGTTCCACGACGAGTCGGGCGTCTCGCCGACGGGCGCCAGCCTCCGGCAGAGCCGGCGCGCGACCGCGTAGTCGTGGTCGAGCGGCCCGACGAGGAGCACCGCGGCGGCGTCGTCGGGTGGCGGCCCCCAGTACCAGTAGCTGTTGTGCCCGCTCGTGGCCCGCGGGAGGCCGAGGCCGGGACCGTAGAGGTCGATCGCCGAGGCGAGCCCGTAGTCCTGGGCGAAGACGGCCGTGCGGGCGCGCTGCTCCGGCGGCAGCGCGTCCCGGGCGCGGGCGACCGCGGCGACCAGGGCGGGCCAGCCGAGCTGGTCGGCGAAGAAGCTCGGCAGCGGCGCGCCGACGTCGAGCTTCTCCCTGGGCGCGTTGCCCCTCATCCCGAGGCGGGCGAGGAGGGCCTGGTACGCGGGTGGCGACAGGACCGGGAGGGAGAAGGGGGCGGCGAGGACGCCGCTCAGCAGGGCGACCGCGCCAGTCGCGATCGCCGCGCGCGAGGGGCGGGGACCCGTCCCTGCCATCGCGCACGCGCCGGCCGCGAGCAGCGCCGGGAAGGCGGGCGCGAGGAAGTACGGCTTCCCGTGCAGCAGGCCGATGCCGATGGCGACGACCAGGAAGGCGAGGCCGAGCCACCGGCGGCCCCCCAGGCGATCGCGCAGCAGCGACCCCAGCCCGGCGATCCAGACGAACGCCGTGGCGGGGCCCTGCTCGTAGGCGACCTCGGTCGCGTAGCCGAGCCACCGGAACTCCGCGTTCTTCTCCCCCATGTGCCCGAGCAGCTCGAGCATCGGGAAACCGCGCCGCGCCTGCCAGACGAAGTTCGGGAGGGCGAGCGCCGCCGCGAGGGCGACGCCGGCCAGCAGCCAGGGGCTGGCGAGGGCGCGGCGCGCCCGCGTCGCGAGGAGCCCGGCGAGCAGGGCGAGGACCCAGAGCACGATCGAGTACTTGTTGAGCAGGCCGACGCCCACGCACGCGCCGGCGAGGAGCCATCCGCCGCGGCGGTCGCCCTCGACGGCCCGGTGCACGGACAGCGCGGTCGCGGTCCAGAGGAGCGGCTCGAGCGCGTTCATGGTGAGGAGGTGCGTGGCGCCGAGCAGCGCCGGCGAGGCGAGCGCGACCACGGCGGCGAGCGCCTGGGCGACGCGGCCTCCGCCGAGCCGCGCGGCGAGCCGGGCGGTGAGCGCGATCGTCGCCGCGTGGGCCAGGTAGGCCGGCCAGCGCAGCCCCGTCACCGTGGTGCCGGCGAGCTCCGCGGCGAGGCGCGCGAGGACGGCGATCACCGGCGGCTGATCCACGTATCCCCACGCGAGGTGCCGGCCACAGGCGAGGAAGTACATCTCGTCGCGGAAAACGCCGTAGCGATCGCCGCAGGCGAGGTGGACCAGGAGCGCCACCACCGCCGCCGCGGCCGGGACGTGGATCCCGCCTCCCCTCGGCCCAGGCACCGCCGCCGCGACGGGGGCGGGCCCGGGCTCGCGGAGGACTCGGGTGGTCTGGGCGGACGCGGACATGGGCCTCACGACCGGTCCCCGGCGCTCGCGCTCGCTCGCCCGGAGCGCCGGCCCGGTCACGCGAGAGATGGTGAAGGCGCGCGCCGCGCCTGTCGTCGCGGCACGTGGTCGCCCTCCCTCGGAGGAGCCCGCCGCGTCCGCGGGCGAGGCGGGATCAGGGGGGCGGCCCCCCGGCCAGCGGGCCACGAGAGCGCTCTCTCGTCAACGAACCCGTGCACGGATGGCCCGGCGTCGTGAAGTCATCGTACAACCGTTTCGTGCGTCCGTTCTGACCGTCTCCTCTGCCCCCGCCACTCCGACACCTCCATGCCCCCCTCCCTCGCCCCCTCGCTCCTCGGGATCGTCTCCGCCGCCTCCTGGGGCGGCGGGGACTTCTGCGGCGGCCTCGCGTCGCGTCGCGCCCCGGTGCTCGGCGTGCTGGCGCTCGGCCTGGCGTCGGGCCTGGCGATGGTCGCCGGCGTCGCGCTCCTTCGGGGCGAGCCGGCACCCCCGATCGCGTCGCTGGGCTGGGCGATGGCGGCGGGCGCCGCGGGGGCGATGGGGCTCGGGGCGCTCTACCGCGGCCTGGCGGTGGGCCGGATGTCGGTCGTCGCTCCGGTCTCGGCGGTGCTGGCGGCCGCCATCCCGGCGACCTGGGGCGCGCTCTCCGAGGGGGTCCCGGGGGCGTCGAAGCTGCTCGGCTTCGCCCTGGCGCTGGCCGGCATCTGGCTCGTGGCGGGCGCGGAGCCCCGCGGCGAGGGCAGGGGAGGCCTGGGGCTGGCGCTCGTCGCCGGCGTCGGGTTCGGGGGCTTCCTGGTCTTCATGCACGCCGGGTCGGCCGGCGGCGCGCTCTGGCCGGTCGCGGTGGCCCGGACGACGTCGCTCGCCCTGGTGCTCGCCGTGGCGCTCGCCCGGCGCCGGCCCTGGACGCCGGCGCGCGGGGGCACGCCGCTCGCGCTGCTCTCCGGCGTGCTCGACGCCGGCGGGAA
>DATKAL010000364.1:0-2020 GCA_035498135.1 Anaeromyxobacter sp. | reverse complement strand
CACCTCTGCGGCGCGCCCACCGTGCTGGTGATGCTCCAGTCCGAGCTGCCCCGCCCCGACTACCGCTTCCCGCGGCCGCTCCGGACCGTGACCGCGGGAGCCCCGCCCCCGCCGGCGGTGATCGAGCGGATGGAGGGGCTGGGGGCGGTCATCACCCACGTCTACGGGCTCACCGAGACCTACGGGCCGCACACGGTCTGCAAGTGGAAGGAGGAGTGGGACGGCAAGGGGCTGGCCGAGCGGGCCGCCCTCAAGGCGCGCCAGGGGGTGGGGTACGTCCACGCCCCCGAGCTCCGGGTGGTGGACGCCGGGCTCCAGGACGTCCCGGCGGACGGCGAGACGATGGGCGAGATCGTGATGCGCGGGAACAACGTCATGAAGGGCTACTTCCGCGATCCCGACGCCACCGCCGCCGCCTTCTCCGGCGGCTGGTTCCACTCGGGCGACCTGGGGGTGATGCACCCGGACGGCTACGTCGAGCTCCGCGACCGGAAGAAGGACGTGATCATCAGCGGCGGCGAGAACATCTCCACGGTGGAGGTGGAGAAGGTCCTCTTCTTCCACCCGGCGGTGCTCGAGGCGGCGGTGATCGGGGTGCCGGACGAGAAGTGGGGCGAGGTGCCGAAGGCCTTCGTCACCCTGCGGCCGGGACGGGAGGCCACCGAGCGCGAGATCATCGACTACTGCCGCGACCACCTCGCCCACTTCAAGTGCCCGAAGAAGGTGGCCTTCGGGCCGCTCCCCAAGACCTCGACCGGCAAGACCCAGAAGTTCAAGCTGCGCGAGCAGGAGTGGGCCGGCCAGAAGAAGCGGATCCACTGAGCGCGTGGTGGCGGCCGGGCCGGGCGGGCCTGCCCGGGGGCCCGCCGCCTCGGTCTGCTATCATGCGGCCGTGAGGCGCGTCCTCCTCGTCGACGACTCGAAGGCCGTCCGGGACGCCCTCCAGGCGGCGCTCGACGCCTACGGCTTCGAGATCCACCACGCCGCCAACGGCGCGGTCGCCCTGCAGCAGCTCGCGGCGCGAGAGTTCGACCTCGCCTTCGTCGACCTGAACATGCCGGTGCTGGACGGGCCCGCCCTGGTCCGGATGATGCGGGCACAGGGGATCCAGACCAAGGTGATCCTGGTCACGGTGGGCGCCTCCACCCCGGCGGTCACCGCCACCATCAAGCTCGGGGCGAGCGAGTACATCGCCAAGCCCTTCACGCCCGAGCGGATCCGGGTGGCCCTGGCCCGGGTGCTCGGGCTCGATCCGGGGGCGCTCCAGATCCGGCCGGCGCGGGTCCTGGTCCAGAACCCCGACGAGGGGCTCGCCGATCGCATGCGGGCGCACCTCCCCGCCCACGTGGAGGTGGACGCGGCCCCGGCGCTGACCCGGGTCCTGCAGCTGGCCGAGCGCCGCGACTACGCGCTGGTGCTGCTCGACGCGGAGGTGCTCGAGGGCGAGGTGGCGACCGCCGCTCTGCTCCTCCGGCAGTCGCTCCCCGGCGCGGCCATCCTCGCCCTCGCCGGGGAGGCGCCGCCCGAGGCCCGCTGGTCGCCCGAGGGGGCCCTCGACGGGGTGCTGCCCCGGGCGCTGGACGAGGCGCTGGTCCACGACTTCCTGTACGCGAACTTCCTCCGCCCGCTGGTCTTCGTGGAGGGGGCGGTGGTCCACGCCGCCGGCTTCGAGGGCGACGAGCAGAACCTGCCCGCCTACTTCGGCGCCCTGGCCCGGGCGCTGGGGCGCCGCTGCAACCAGGAGAGCGCCGAGGCCGACCTCTGCATCGACCTCACCCGCGTCCCTCCCGAGCCGGACCGTATCGCCGGCGTCCTGCTCGCGCTCCGGGGCCAGCTCGAGGCGGTCGGGGCCGCGCCCGCCTTCCGGGTGACGGAGCCGGTCGCCCGTGCGCTCGTCGCCCGGCCGGACCTCGGCCGGACGGTGATCTTCAGCTAGGAAGAGGGAAATGAGGGGGCGCCGCTCCCCCCAACCCGCGGCGCCCCCTGTCCCCGCGCCACCAAGGCTCAGAGAAGGAAGCCG
>DATKAL010000363.1:0-3705 GCA_035498135.1 Anaeromyxobacter sp. | reverse complement strand
GCGAGGGGGCGGACTACGTCGCCGTCTCCCCCGTCTTCGACACCCGCACGAAGCCGGACGCGGCCGCGCCCTGCGGGCTCGACGTGCTGCGGGAGGTCAGCGAGGCCGTGGCCCTTCCGGTGGTGGCGATCGGCGGCGTCCACCTGGGCAACGCGCCGGCGGTCATCGAGGCCGGCGCGGCCTGCCTCTGCGCCATCTCGGCCACCGTCCGGGCGCCGGACGTGGAGGCCGAGATCCGCCGGTTCCAGGAGCTCTTCTCGGCCGGCGGGCATCTCCCGGGCGCACGCCGCTGAGGTCCTCCCGGCCAGTTTGCCCGGATCCCCCCGCTCGCGGTCCTTGGTAAGGAGAGAAGCCTTCCCAAGGAGCCCACCCGTGACCGCTCGCCGCAGCCTCGCCCTGGCCGCCCTCGCCGTCTCCCTCGCCTGCAGCAGCGGCAGCGCGCCCCGCCCCCCGGCGGTGCCGGCGCCCGTCCCCGTGGACCGGAGCCCGCGCCTGCGGGCCGCGACGAGCTGCGGCGAGCTCGAGACCGCCATCGCGGACGGCGTCGTCCTGGAGATGAGGAGCCAGCTCGAGCAGCTCCGCATGATGTGGAGGAGCGGGATCTACCCGCCGGTGGCCACCGCCGGGGGGCCCGCGGGCGCCCCCGCCGGCTCCGGCCCGACGAGCTACACCACCACCAACACGCAGGTGGCGGGCGTCGACGAGGCCGACTTCGTGCAGAACGACGGCACCCGCATCGCCGTGCTCGCCGACGGGAGGCTGCACCTCGTCTCGAGCTGGCCGGCCGACGCGATGGCCGAGGCCTCCTCCCTCGCCATCGAGGGCTGGCCGCAGGCCCTCTTCCTCGCCGGGAGCCAGGTGGTGGTCTTCAGCTCGGTCTACGTCCCCCGGGCGCTCGAGGGTGATCACCCGATCTGCGCCGCGGCGCCAGGGCCGATGCCCATCGCCTACTGGTGCGGGTACAACTACGCCGACGTCACCAAGATCACCACCGTCGACGTGACCGCCCTCGACGCCCCCGTGGTCACCGCCGAGATCTACCTGCCCGGCAGCTACCTCACGGCGCGACGCATCGACGCCCGCGTGCGGCTGGTGACGACCGACTCCTTCCCGTACCCGGACGGCGTGCAGCTCTGGCCGAGCATCCCCGGGGGCGCCGATCAGGCGGCCATCGACCAGGCCTTCGCGGACCTCGAGGCGAAGAACGAGGCGCTCATCCGCGCTCGCTCCCTCGAAGACTGGCTGCGCCGGGGCACGGCGAAGCACCCCGACGGCTCGACCAGCGACCTCTCCTACGCCTGCACCGACTTCGCGCTCGGCACCGCCCCGGTCCACCCCGGGATCCTGACCGTCGCCACCCTCGACCTCGACACCCAGTCGCTGGTCTCGAGCACCTCGGCCCTGGCCCGGGCGGACGTGGTCTACGCCTCCCAGGACACGCTCTACGCCGCCGCCGGGCACTGGTGGTGGTGGCCGCTGCCGGGGCAGACCGACGCCACCTACATTCATGCCTTCGACCTGACCAACCCGGACCAGGCCCCGTACCTCGCCTCCGGCGTGGTGGACGGCAACGTCGACGACCAGTACCAGCTGGACGAGCTCCAGGGGGCGCTCCGGGTGGCGAGCACGCTCCAGACGCGCGTGGACGACGGCACCTTCTGGGGCCGCCTGGTCGTCTCCAACCAGATCGCGGTGCTCGGCCTCTCCGGGGGCGCCCTGGAGACGATCGGCAAGACGGGGCCGTTCGGGGACGGGGAGCGGCTCTTCGGCACCCGCTTCGTCGGGACGCGGGGCTTCGCCATCACCGCCCGGCAGGTGGATCCGCTCTTCACCTTCGACCTCTCCGATCCGACCCACCCGCTGAAGGTCGGCGAGCTCTCCATGCCCGGCTTCATCAGCTACCTGCACCCCATCGACGACACGCACCTCCTGGGCGTGGGGCGCGAGCTGGCGGGGCCCTCCGGCCCCATGCAGGTGAAGGTGCAGCTCCTCGACGTCGCCGACCTGGCCGCCCCGAAGTCGGTCTCGACCGCGCTGGTGGGGGAGGGGTGGTCCTGGTCCGAGGCGCTCTGGGACCCGAAGGCGTTCACCTGGTTCCCCGCGAAGGGGCTCCTCGCCATCCCCTTCGCCGACTTCGCGCCGAACGCCTTCGTGAGCGACCTGCGCCTCTTCCTCGTCGACCCCGTCCAGGGGATCACCCCGGACGGCGCCCTCTCGATGGCGGACGTCTACCAGACCGTCTCCGGCCCGGGCTGGAGCTTCAGCTGGTCCCCGTACGTGCGGCGGGGCATCCTGGCCGACGACTTCGTGTACGCCGTCAGCGACGCGGGAATCCGCTCCGCGATGGTGGCAGACTTGCCTGCATGGCTCCGGACCGTCACGTTCACGCCGCTCCCGGCGCCGTGATCGCCCGAGCGGGCGCGGCGCGCCGGCGGGTGCCCCGGGGCCTCCTCGCCCTGGTGGCCCTCGCCGCCTGCGACCCGCAGGCCGACTCCTCCTACCTGGGCGAGCCGCTCCTCAGCCTGGCGGGCACGGTCTCCGGCGCGAGCGCGGGCGCGCCGGTCGAGGCGGCCCTGCTCTGGCAGCTCGCCCCGCCGCCGGAGATGACCTCGGTGGCGCTCGCGGCGAGCGCCCCGGTCACCAGCCCCCCGTCGTCCATGCCGGCCTCCGGCCCGCCGGGGAGCTCCGGCGCCTTCACGCTCCGGCTCTACCAGCCGCCGCCCTCCGTCGACCTCCGCGCCCTGGCGCCGGGCGAGCCGGCGTTCGCCTGGGCCACCCCCGCCGCCATCCCCTACGGCATCGCCGCGGGCGGGGTCGCGGCGCTCCCCAGCGGCAACCCGGCCGGCTACGGGCTCGACCCGGCCCACTGGGTGATCTGGATGGACGCCCCCGCGCCGGCGGGCTCGCTCACCGCCTGGTGGCTGGGCGCGCCCCTCCCGCGCGGCTACGCCCTCCTGCGGGTCGCGGCCGGCTGCCCGACCCCCGCCGAGCTCTCGGTCTGCGTCGCCGAGCTGGTGGCGATCGGCGTCCCGGAGGACGGCACCGGCGCCCCGGGCACCGCGAGCGGCTACTGCCGGGCTCCCTACCGGCTCGCCCCGGCGCCGGCCGGCGAGGAGGTGCAGCTCGTCCCGGGGACCGCCGCTCCGGCGGCCGGAGCCTGCCCGTGAGCGACGCCGCGGCCGAGATCGAGCGGCTCTACCGCGCCCACGGGCACCTCGTGCTCCGCCGGGCGCGGGCGCTCCTGGGGAGCGACCCGGACGCGCACGAGGCGCTGCAGGAGGTGTTCGCCGCGCTCGTGCGGGCGCCCGAGACGCTCGCGGGCCTCCGCTCGGCGGTGGGCTGGCTCTACCAGGCCACCACCCACCACTGCCTGAAGCAGCTGCGCGATCGCCGAACCGGGGCGCGGATCCTGGAGCGCCACGCGGCCGGCCCCGGACCGGGGCCGGAGGGGGCGCGTGGCGAGGCGGCCGCCGAGCTGCGGAGCCTCCTCGCGCTCCTGCCCGAGGAGGAGGCGGCGGCGCTCGTCTATCACCACCTCGACGGCATGTCGCAGGCCGAGGTGGCGGAGCTGCTCGGCTGCTCGCGGCGGAAGGTGGGCTACCTGCTGGAGCGCGCGGAGGGGCACTTGCGGCGCGAGGAGCGGACGGCATGAGCGAGGCACTGGCGAGGAACGGCTGGCAGGCGTGCACCTCGGCGCTGCGGCTC
>DATKAL010000362.1:0-6972 GCA_035498135.1 Anaeromyxobacter sp. | reverse complement strand
TCGGCATCGGCGCGTACGTCCCGAGCGCCGATCCGGCGGTGAGGACCACCCTGGGCGGCATCTCGAGCTCGCCGGTGGCGCTCGGCACCCTGACCCTGGTGGACCCGGGCGCGATCGTGCCGGCCGCGCCGCAGGTGCAGGGCGCCCTCCCGGCCGATCAGGCCGCGGCGGTGATCTACAAGGCCCCCACCGACGGCAACGGGAACGCGCTCGGCGACCACTTCAACATCTACTGGAGCAAGACCAGCTCCAGCCCCGGGCCGGCGAGCAACGACGGCGTGCTCGGGGTCCCCGCCGGCGCCGGCTTCGGCATCGTGCGGGGGCTCGCCAACGGCAGCGCCTACTGGTTCTCGGTCTCCACCGTGGCCGGCGGGAACGAATCCGCCCCCGCGGTGCTCGGCCAGCCGGTGACCATCGGTCAGCCGGCGGGCGCCTACACCATCACCGGGACGGTCGCCTTCCCCGCGCTGCCCCCTGGCGCCAACGCGGTCTACGTCGTCGCCCAGATGGGCCAGAACGGGCAGCCCTTCGTGGTCCGCCTCCCGAACCCGACCAGCCCGCAGCCCTTCTCCCTGCCGGTGAACGCCACCGGGACCTACCAGCTCTTCGCCTTCGTGGACGTCGGCGACGACGGCGTGGTCGGCGTGGGCGAGCCGAGCCCGGCGGGCAACAACGCCGCCGTCGGGGTGACCGTCACGGTCTCGGGACCCACCACCGCCGCGCCACCCCTCTCCATCCCCGCCGCGAACGTCCTGGCCACCGTCACCACCTCTCACCAGGTCTACCCGGCCATGGGCGGACCGCAGGTCAACGACTCGCTCCAGTTCGGCTTCGACACGTACTGGAAGCTCCCGGTCGCGGCGCAGCTCATCGCCGGTCCCAACGTGATCCCGCCCCTGGACATCGGGGTCAGCTCGAACGGTGGGAGCCGCCTCGAGCTCCGGCGCTGGTGGTCGCTGTGGCCCGCCACGCCGATGGTGGGCGACGCCTACACGGTGCACGTCACCTACTCGGACGGGTCGAGCGAGGACCTGGTCCTCACGGTGACGGCCTACCTGACCAGCCTGCCGGCGGTGGTCTCGCCGGCCGACGGCGCGACCGGCGCCTCCCGCACCCCGACCTTCGCCTGGAGCGCGCCCGCGTTCCCGCCGGCCCTCTTCACCTACGGCATCGACGTCTGGCCGGGCGCCGGGGCCTCGGGCGGCTGGAACTCCGACTCGATCCCGAGCGGGCAGACCTCGATCGCCTACGACGCCGACGGGCGGGCGGCCGCGCCGACCCTCGACCCGAGCGCCTCCTACCAGTGGCAGATCCGGGTGCAGGACGCGGCAGGGAACTCGGCCTCCAGCCAGGCCTCGTTCACCACGGGACCCTAGGCCCGGCGCCGGCGATCCGGCGCGCTCCACACCGGATCGCCGGGCCAGCCGTCAGGCGGGCCGCACGCCCTCGACCAGGTGGAGGACGCTGTAGGTGAGGGTGTCCGGATCCTGGAGCATCGCCAGGTAGTCCCGGGCGAAGGCGTCCCACTCCGCGGCGCCTCCCAGGGCCTTCACGCCCACCGGGCGCAGGGTGTCGAGCTTGAGCCGCCAGTTGTAGAGCTGGGGCTCGGAGATCCCGTCGGTGTAGAGGTGGTAGGGGAGCACGTGGACGCGCACGTCGGCGAGGCCGGCGCGCCGGAAGCGCGAGTAGAGCTTCCGCCCGGCGTACGGGTCGAAGGCGCCGGCCAGGGCGGCCTCGAAGCGGGGCAGGCCGGCCGCCACCCGGGGCGGGAGCGGCCAGTGGAAGAGCCCGTGCCCGTCCACCTCGCCCACCGCGACCTTGCCGCCCGGCCGGGCGAGCGCGGCGAGGCGCGCCAGGGCCCGATCCGGGTCGGGCAGGTAGCCGAAGAGGAACCGGCTCCAGACCAGGTCGAAGGTCGCCTCCCGCAGCGGGGGCGCGCAGACGTCGCCGGCGACGAAGGCGATCCGGCGGGCGCCCGCGGCCCGGGCGATGCCCCGCCCGGCGAGCGAGCGGTGGCCGGAGAGGTCGAGGGCCACCACCCGCCCGTGCTCCCCCACCAGGCCGGCGATGACCCGGGCCACCGCCCCGGAGCCGCTCCCGGCATCCAGGACCGACATGCCTGGCCGCAGCCCGACCCGCTCCAGGTGCTCGCGGGCGAGGGCGGCGTCGGTCTTCACCTCGAGGCGCGCCACCTCCTCGGGGTTCTCCATCGCGTAGGCGCTCACCCGCGTCTCCGCGCTCCGGCAGGGAGGTGGTCGTAGAGGCGGTTCATGTACTCGGCGCCGCGCTTGAAGAAGGACCGGTGGAGCGTCCAGCAGCAGTACTCCTTCGAGCGGGTGAAGCCGGCCGCCTGCCAGGCCGCCAGGTCGGGCGCCTCGGCCAGGCCGATCGCCAGCGGCCGCCCCAGGGCCCGGTAGCGATCCTTGGCCGCCTGGACGAGGGCGGTCGTGACCCCGGGGTCGGGCTCGAGGAGGTGGAGGCGGAAGGCGTTGGTGAGCTCGCTCAGGTTGAGCCCGAGCGAGGAGATCTCCACCAGGGCGAACCCGACCAGCCTGCCGTCCCGGCGCGCGACCAGCGCCTCGCGGCGGCGGGAGAGGCCGAGCGCGGCGTAGGCGTCGTCCACCTCGCACAGGTCCGGCGCCTGGCAGAGGTCCTCGGCGGCCAGGGCGGCCGACTGCCCGAGGCCGACCAGGGCCCGCCGGATCTCCGCCCAGTCGGCGGCGGAGGCGGGGAGGACCTCGACCCCCTTCACCACCGGGCCGGGGGCGTCGGTGTGGGCCGTCAGGTACTGGAACACCCGCATCTCGCTCCGGTTCGGGTCGTAGATGATCCGGCCGAAGCGGCCGAAGGTCCGGGCGGGGAAGCGGTTCTGCGGCCGGTACCAGATCCGGAACCACTCCGCGTCCGGGAGCTGCTCCAGGTACTCCATCACCCCGGCCCCGAGCGCCCGCGCGGCGTCGAGCCGCCCGGGCCCGTCCTTGCGGGTGGCGAGGTGCTGGAGCACCCACGTCCGCCGGTAGGCGCGGAGGGTGGAGACGTGGCCCTGGAGGAGGCCGTGGGAGCGGAAGACCAGCGTGCGGAGCGGGCCGTCCGGGTGAGCGAGGAGGGCCGCCACGGTCTTCGAGACCTCCGGGAGCACCGGCAGGATCTTCTCCTCCTTCTCCGGGTAGAGGAACCCGCACTCCCGCAGGAAGCACCAGAGGGCGTCGAAGGTGAGCCCGCGCGCCACCTCGAGCCCCGGGTAGCGGCTGCGGAGGACGGCGGCCGCCAGGGCCGACTGGTCCTCGGGGGAGAGGGGATCGAACTGCACGCCGCAGCGGACCCGGGCGCGGCCGTCCGGGCCGGCGCCGGCGGCGCGGGAGGCGATCCGCCCGGTCGCCCGCAGCCGGACCCCGCCCTCCAGATCGACGCGCATGCCCACCACGCGGGCGCCCACCGGGAGCAGGTCGCCCGGATCGGCGAGGAACCCCATCCCCTCGAGCTCGATGTCGACCAGCGGCCGCTCGATCCGCGCCCGCTCCAGCGCCGTCTCCAGGGCGACCGCGCCGCCGAGCGCGGTGCGCACCCGCCTGCGCCGCCGGCCTTGCAGCTCGCCGGGGAGCGCCACCGCCAGGGAGTCCGGCGTCGTGCCTGGCTCGGCCAGGGCGCCGAAGAACTCGTAGTGCGCGCCGCCCGAGTCGAAGGTGAAGAGGACGCCGGTCCCGGCCGCGAAGCCCTGGGCCGTATCGATCAGGAGGAGCTCGGCGGCGGCGTCGATCCGCCCCCGGACCCGGCACGCCTCGCCGGCGCCGTCGGCGCGCCGCATCTTCAGGCCGCCGACCCGGAGCGCCTCCCCGACGAGCGAGGCGCGCTGCAGCCAGTCGCGGACCACCTCCGCCCGCTGGGGCGGGGCGCTGGGCGCGGTGAGGACCACGTCGATCTCGAAGCCGCCGGCGGAGTCGGGCCGCAGCCCCCGGATCGTGCCCGGGCACTCGAGGAGGATGTCCTGGGCGCGGCGCACCACCACCCGCTCCAGCTCCTGGCCGGGCAGCAGCGCCTCGAGCGCCTCGCCGGGCTCGAGCCGGATGGCCAGGGTCTCGCTGGTGAGCTGGAGGACCGGGCCGACCAGCACCACGGCACCCCCCACGGCCACCTCCGCGCTGCAGCCCCGGAGGGTCTTCGGCTCGGCCTGGGCGGTCACCATGGCCCGGAGGCGAGTGGGCACGTCCGGGGCGGCCTCGGAGACCCCCACGAACGCGAAGCCCTCGGCGGCGGCGTCGAGCCAGGGCCGCCGGTCGCCGCCGTTCAGGAGGATGGCTCGAGGCGTGCCCGGGGCGCGCCGCGCCAGCTCCTCCAGGAAGGCGACGCCGACCTTCTCCTCGGCCACCACGAGCTTCACGCCGCCGGTCAGCTGCGGCCAGGCCTCCTCCGCCGAGCCGGCCGAGACGGTCTCGAGATCCTCGCCCAGCCCGGAGGCGATCCAGGCGACGCGGGCAGGCTGAGAATGCACGACGAGTATCCGGGGACGTACGCCCATGTGGTGCCCCTCCCGACGCGCCCCCCGACGCGCCCCTTAGGATACCCCCTGTGCGGGTACCGAGGCCAGCAGACGAACGGAAGTTCCGTGTGACGGTCGACCCGGTGGGTCCGGTAGAATTCGGCGGCGCCCGCGACCGCCGGTAGGTGCGAGGGAGGGAACCCGTGCCTGGGATCGACGAAGCGAGGTATCCCCGGCTTCACCGCTACCTGGCCGGGCTTCCGGCCGGGGAGGCGAGCCATCCCGATTGCCTGGTCAGGTCGTCCCTCTGCCACGCCCTCATCGAAGGCATGCCGGGACCGGCGCCGGACGTGGCAGGCGTGCCGCCGCTCATCGCCCGCATCCTGAAGAATCCCCCGGTCCAGATCTGGATGCCGGAGGTGGAGGTGATGGCGCTCTCCCTCTTCATCGCCGACCGCTGGCAGATGACCGACGCGCAGGCCAAGCAGTGGCTCAAGCGGCAGAACCGGAGCTTCTTCCGGTCGCTCATGTACCGGGCGGTGATGGCGATCGTCTCGCCGGCGGCGCTCGTGCCCAGGGCCGCGACCCGCTGGAGCGCGGTCCACCGCGGCTCGCATCTCGAGGCGCGCGTGATCGCCCCGACGCAGGGAGAGATGGTCCTCCGTTTCCCCGAGCACCTCTACGACCGCTCGCTCCTCTACCACTTCACGGCGGTCTTCGAGGCCGCCCTGGAGAACTCGAACGCCATGCTGGGCGAGGTCGAGCTGGTGGAGAGCGACGCGGTGCACGGCGTCTACCGCTTCGCCTGGCGCTGAAGGCCGGGCCGGCGGGGGGCGCGAGCCGTTATGATGGGGCCGTGCACAAGGCCCGCCCCCTGGCCGTCCTCTTCGATCTGGACGGGACGCTCGTCGACACCATCCCCTTCATCCTCGCCTCGGTTCGGCACGCCTTCGAGGGCTACGGCCCGGCGCCCAGCGACGCGGCCTGGATCGCCGGGATCGGGACGCCGCTGCGGGATCAGCTCGCCTCCTTCGCCCGCCGGCCGGAGGACGTCGATCCGCTCTTCGAGCGGTACCGCGCCTACTGGCGGGCCGAGCACGACCGGCGGACGCGCTGCTTCCCCGGCGGGCTCGAGGTCGTGCGCCAGCTCGCCGGGGCCGGCCACCCGCTGGCGGTGGTGACCGCCAAGCTCGAGGAGGGCGCCTGGCGGACGCTCAAGCACACCGGGCTGGCCCCGTTCATGGGTGCGGTGATCGGGGCGGACAGCTGCGCCCGCGCCAAGCCCGATCCCGAGCCGGTGCGCCTCGCGCTGGAGCGCCTGGGGCGCGCGCCGGGCGAGGCGCTGATGGTGGGCGACTCCTCCCACGACCTCGTCGCCGGGCGGCGCGCCGGCGTGCGGACCGCGGCGGCGCTCTGGGGGGCCTGCGATCGGGCCACCCTGGAGGCGGCGGCGCCGGATCACCTGCTCGAGTCGGTGCTGGAGGTCCCGGCGCTCGTCGAGGCGCTGGGGGCGGTTCCCGGCGGGGCCTGACGCGCGCCGGGAAGGCGCGGCGGGGCCGGGCGGCGTGATAAGACGGCCGCATGCGCGTCGGATACCTCGGCCCCCCGGGCACCTTCAGCGAGGAGGCGGTCTCGCGCTGCGATCTGGCGCGAGGCGGGGAGGCGGTGCCGTTCGCCAGCTTCGTCGACGCCTACGAGGCCCTGCTCGCGGGCGCCGTGGACGCGGCGCTGCTCCCCATCGAGAACTCGATCGAGGGCTCGGTCTACGCCGTGCTCGACCTGCTCGTGCACCGCCCCGGTCCCCGCATCCGCCGGGAGCTGCTCCTCCCGGTGACGCAGCACCTCCTCGGCCGGCCGGGCACCGCCCTCGCCGAGGTGCGCCGCGTCCTCTCCCACCCGCAGCCGTTCGGGCAGTGCAGCCGGTTCCTGCGGGCCCGCTTCCCGGGGGCCTCCCTCGAGGCCACCACCTCCACCGCGGAGGCGGCGCGCCGGGTGGCGGCGGGGGAGGCGGGCGCCGCGGCGATCGGCTCGCGGGCGGCGGCCGCGCGCTACGGCCTCGAGCTCCTGGCCGAGGCGATCCAGGACTCCGACGAGAACGTCACCCGCTTCGTCCTGCTCGCGGGCGAGGACGAGCGGCCCACCGGCGCCGACCGGACCAGCATCGCCTTCACCCTGGATCGAGACCGGCCGGGCGGCCTCCACGACGTGCTCGGGGAGTTCGCCCGCCGGGGGATCAACCTCTCCAAGATCGAGAGCCGGCCGACCAAGCAGACCATGGGGCACTACGTCTTCTTCCTCGACTTCGAGGGGCACCGGCTCGACGCGGCCGGGGCCGACGCCCTGAAGGGCCTGGAGCGGGTGGTCCACACCCTCCACCTGCTCGGCTCGTTTCCGCGCGCCAGCGCGCCGGCCTGACCGCGGCGGCTCAGGTCCGCCGTGCGAGCGCGGCCGCCACGGCCCGCAGGTGCTCCGGTCCGGCGCCGCAGCACCCGCCC
>DATKAL010000361.1:0-5328 GCA_035498135.1 Anaeromyxobacter sp. | reverse complement strand
AGCTCGCCCCCTCGGACGCCGCCGCGCACGTGCTCCTCGCCCGGGCCCGCATCGGTCGGGGACGCTACCCGGAGGCGCTCGCCGCCACCGAGGGAGTCGACGGCCGGGCGGTCCGGCTGCAGCGGGCGATCGCCCGCTACCGCCTGGGGCAGATCGCCGAGGCGAGGGCGGAGCTGGAGCGCACCTCTCGCGACGGCCGCATGCCGGCGGAGGCGGCGGTCTGGTACGCCTTCACCGAGGTGGCGCTGGGGCGGCCGGACCGGGCCCGCGCGATCCTGGAGCGGCTGCCTGGCAACCGCTCTCCACTCGCGGCGGTGGTGCTCGGCAAGGCGCTCGAGGCGGAGGGAAAGCCGGCGGAGGCGGAGAAGGCCTACCGGCAGGGGGCGGAGCGGGATCCGGCCGCGCCCGAACCCCATCTCGCAATGGGCAGGCTCCTGCTCGCCACCGGCCGCGAGAAGGAGGCGCTGCCCGAGCTGGAGAAGGCGGTGCAGGCCGATCCCGGCGATCTGGACGGCCGGCGCGCCCTGGGCGCGGCCCGGCTCGCCGCCGGCCAGCCCGCCGCCGCCCGGGCCGAGCTGGACGTCGTCCTCCTGGCGAAGCCGGCCGACCCGGCCGCGCTGCGGCTCGTCTCGGCCGCCTGGCTCGCGGAGGGGGAGCCGGTGGAGGCCCGCCGCGCCGCGGAGCGTGGGCTCGCGGCGGCGCCCCGGGACGTGGGGCTGCTCCTCGCCGGCGCTCGCGCTGCGCAGGCGACGCGGGACGCCCAGGTCGCGCGCGCCCTGGCCGGCAGGGCGCTCAAGGCCGGCGCTCGCGGCGCGGACGCCGCCGAGGCCCGCCGGCTCCTCGGCGCCGAAGCCGGGAAGCGGCGTCGTTAGGCGGGAACCGCCGCTCACTCGCGCGACGGTCGTCCTCCGTCCTGGCTCTCCTCGAGAGCCTCCGCCTCCGCAGCGTCCTCCGCCTCGAGCCCGATCCGCCCGTCCCGGGGGGTGACCGGCCCGGCGCGCCGGCGCTCCGCCGCGGTGCGGGCGATGCGATCGAGCTCGTCGAGCAGGGTCCCATCCTCCGCCGGACAGCGGCACTCGGGCGGCGAGCTCGGGGCGACGAGGGGGCGGCACCAGCGCTGGCCGGAACCGGACGGGGGCGTGCGCTCGGGCGCGACGGGGGGCGTCGACGGCGGGACCGCGGGATGGGACGCGGCGAGCAGTGCAGCGGCGACGAAAGACGTCACGGATCCTCCTTGGGTTGGCGTTGGGAGTGCGCCCCGTGTGCCAGTCGAGCGTTCCTGAGCCTGGGGTGGCCAGGGCGGCTTCCCTGCGGCCGGGCTCGGGAAATCTCTGCGCCCCCCGGCGGCCTGGCCGGCTCCACGGAAGGCTGGTCCGCGGCGCGGCCGACCCGACCTCCTCACGACCGCATTCGCGCGATGTCCGGCACCGAAGGCCGATGTCCGGCACCGAAGGCGCGCGATGTCCGGCACCGAAGGCCGAAGGCGCCGAAGGCGGCACCGAAGGACGAAGGCCCCGAAGGCCGAGGGAGCCGCGCATTCACGGGCCTCCCGGCGTCCCAGGATCCAGGGCTGCCCGCTCGGGGCGGCCACGCCTCCGCGCGATCCGGCTAGGCTCGCTCCATGCCCAGCGACCCCCTGCCGATCCGCGCGGTGGTGTTCGACGCCTACGGAACGCTGTTCGACGTCCAGAGCGCGGCGGCCGAGGTGAAGGACGCCCTCGGCCCGCGCTGGCAGCCGCTCGCCGAGCTCTGGCGGACGAAGCAGCTCCAGTACACCTGGCTCCGGAGCCTGGCCGGGAAGCACGCCGACTTCTGGCAGGTGACCGGGGAAGCGCTCGACTTCGCCATGGAGTCCCTGGGCATCTCCGGCGCGGGCCTCCGGGAGCGGCTCATGTCCGCCTACGAGCGCCTGGGCGCCTACCCCGAGGCGCGCGCGGCGCTGATCGCGCTCCGCGCCGCGGGGAAGAAGGTCGCCATCCTCTCGAACGGCTCGCCCCGCATGCTCGCCCAGGCGGCGGCCAACGCCCGGTTCCTCGACCTCCTCGACCTGGTGCTCTCGATCGAGGAGGTCGGGATCTACAAGCCGCACCCGTCGGTCTACCGGCTGGCGACCGACCGGCTCGGGCTCTGGCCGGCCGAGATCCTGTTCGTGTCCTCGAACGGCTGGGACGCCTTCGGCGCGGCGGCGTTCGGGTTCCAGGTGGCCTGGTGCAACCGCGCCGGCGCACCCCGGGAGCGGCTCCCGGCCGCCCCGGCCCACGAGCTCCGCACGCTCGAGGAGCTGCCCCCGCTGGTGGTGCGCTGATCCCGCCTCAGGCGAGGGCGTAGCGCGGCAGGTGCATCAGCGCCGACTGGAGCCCCTCGGCCAGGGTCGGGTGGGCGATCTCCACGTCCACCAGCGCCCGGGCGCTCGCCCCGGCCTGCATCATCACCGCGAGGACGTGGATGAGCTCCCCGGCCTCCACCCCGACGATCGAGGCGCCCAGGATCCGCTCGCCCTCCGGATCGAGGAGGACCTTCACCACCCCCGCCCGCTCGTCCACCTCGATCGCCCGGGCGATGTCGCCGAAGGGCATGGTGGACACCTCGAAGCGCACGCCGCGCGCCCGGGCCTCCCGCTCGGAGAGCCCGACCCCGGCCACCTGCGGGTCGGTGAACACGACGTGGGGAACGGTCCGCGCCGACCGCCCGCGCCCGGGATGGCCGTCGAGGACGTCGAGGAGGAGCCGGTGGTCGTCCCAGGCGGTGTGGGTGAACTGCGGGCCGCCGGTGGCGTCGCCGGTCGCGTACACGCCCTCGGCGCTGGTCCGGTAATGGTCGTCCACCCGGAGGAACCCGCGGGCGTCGAGGGCGATCCCGCCCGCCTCGCACCCCAGGTCGCCGGTGTTGGGCCGGCGGCCGGTGGCCACCAGCAGGTGCGAGCCGGCCGGCGCGCGGCCGTCGTCGAGCGCCAGGCTCACCTCGGCCCCCCGGCGCTGGACGCGCCGCACCCCGGCCCCGAGCAGGAGCGCGATCCCCTCCGCCCGGAAGACGCCCTCGATCACCTCGGAGACCCCCGGGTCCTCCCGGTCGAGGAGGTGGCCGCCCCGATGCACGATCGTCACCTCGGCCCCCAGGCGCCGGAAGAGCTGGGCGAGCTCGCAGCCGATGTAGCCGCCTCCGAGCACGAGGAGGTGCCGGGGCAGCTCGCGGAGCGCCAGGGCCCGGCCGTTGTCGAGCCAGGGGACGTCCCGGAGCCCCTCCAGCGCGGGCTCGTCGGCGCGGCCGCCGACGTCGAGGACCACCACCGGGGCGCGGTGCCGGGCGCCGCCGACCTCGAGCTCGCGCGGGCCGACGAAGCGGGCGTGCCCGCGGATCAGCTCGACCCCGGCCAAGGCGAGCCGCCGCATCACCCCGGACCGCCACTGCTGGACGATCGCCTCCTTGCGGGCCATCACCGCGGCGAAGTCCACCGCCACCGGCCCCGCCCGGACGCCGAGCCGCTCCGCCGTCCGGGCCACGTGGGCGGCGCGGGCGCTCGCGATCAGGGTCTTGGTGGGAGTGCACCCGGTGTTGGTGCAGGTGCCGCCCGGCTCGCCCCGCTCGACGAGCGCCACCCGCTTGCCCCGCTGGCCGAGGCGCGCCGCGAGCGGTACCCCCGCCTGCCCGGCGCCGACCACGATCGCGTCGAAGTCCATCGCGCACCCCGGTCCGGGTCGCGTCTTGCGCCCGGACGCCCGGGGCTGGTAACACCGCCCGGCCGGCGTGCCAGGGCCGCTCGGGGCCGCCCTAGGTCTCCCCGAGCGGGGCCACCAGCGGCGGCGCGCCCTCGCCCGCCGGGCTCCGGCCTGGGCGGATGGCGAGCGACATCAGGGCCGCGGCCAGGCACATCCCGCCGGAGATGAGGAAGGCGAGCCGGTACGCGCCCAGCTCGGCGCGGATCACGCCCGCCCCGAGCGCCGCCACCCCGGCGCCCACCTGGTGCGCCGCCATCACCCAGCCGAAGACGATCGGCGCCCTCTCGCGGCCGAAGGCGTCGGTGCAGAGCTTCACGGTGGGCGGCACGGTGGCGATCCAGTCGAGCCCGTAGAAGACGGTGAAGAGGGAGAGCCCCTGGCCCTGCTCGTGGAGCGCGTGCGGGAGGAACATGAGCGAGAGGCCGCGCAGCCCGTAGTAGGTGAAGAGCAGCCAGCGGCCGTCCACGCGGTCGGAGAGCCAGCCGGACCCGGTGGTGCCGAAGAGGTCGAAGATCCCCATGAGCGCGAGCATGCCGGCGGCCTGGACCTCGGGGATGCCGTGGTCCATGCAGGCGGGGATGAGGTGAGTGCCGATGAGCCCGTTGGTGCTCGCGCCGCAGACGAAGAAGGTGCCGGCGAGGAGCCAGAAGGCGCGGTGGCGGGCGGCCTCGGACAGGGTCCGGACCGCGACCAGCGCCGGGTTGCCGGTGGGCCTGGCCGCGACCGGGGTGCCCGGATCGGCGCCGAAGGGGAGGAGCCCGACGTCGGCCGGGGACTCGCGGACGAGCAGGAGCACGAGCGGAACGGCAGCGGCGGCGGCGCCGCCGACCAGATAGAGGGCCCAGCGCCAGCCCTGGTGCTCGGCCAGGCGGGCGAGGATGGGGAGGAAGAGGAGCTGGCCGGTGGCGGTGCTGGCGGTGAGCGCCCCGAGCACGAGGCCGCGCCGCCGGACGAACCAGCGGTTCACCACCACCGCCCCCATCACCGTGGCCACCATGCCGGTGCCGGCGCCGACGAGGAGCCCCCAGAGGAGGACGAGCTGCCAGGAGGCCTGGATCCGGGTGGCGAGCAGGACGGCCACGGCCAGGGTCGCCATGGCGCCGGCCATGGTCCGACGGATGCCCACCTGCTGCGCGATGGCGGCGCAGAAGGGGCCGATGAGACCGTAGAGGAGCAGGCCGAGGGAGACCGCCGAGGAGGTGGTGGCCCGGCTCCAGCCGAACTCGTGCTCGAGCGGGACGAGCAGGACGCCGGGGGTGGCCCGGATCCCGGCGCTCGCCATCAGGGTGACGAAGGTGACCGCCGCGACCACCCATCCGTAGTGCAGCCGGCTCCGAGCCCGCATCCGACCTCCCCGGGCCACCCGGCCCGCGCCCCCCAGGATCTGCGGGCGCCGGCGGAGAAAGTCACGCGAGCTCCGTGAATGTCGGCTATTCAGGAATGAATGGCCGACTGGGACGACCTCCGCTTCTTCCTCGCCGTGCACCGGGCCGGCTCCCTCACCGGCGCGGCCCGCGCCCTGGGCTGCAGCCAGCCCACCGTCGGGCGCCGGATCGCCGCCCTGGCGCGCCGGCATGGGGCGGCGCTGGTGGAGACCCGGGCCGGGCGCTGG
>DATKAL010000360.1:0-6096 GCA_035498135.1 Anaeromyxobacter sp. | reverse complement strand
GAGGAAGCGGCGGACCCGCTCCGCCTGCCCCGGCACCGCCGCGGGCGTGACGTCCCGCGCCTCGCGGGCGAGCTCCCGCGCGGCCGCGTCGCGGCAGGAGAGGCAGGCGGCGTTCGCCCCCAGGGGGCGGCCGCACGCGGGGCAGGGCTTCGGGGCCATGGAGGGATCCTAGCCCGGGCGCGGCGGGGGCCGCACGCTTACCCCGAGCGACCAGGCGCGGTTCGCGAGCAGCGAGGCGAAGCCGAAGCGCGGCAGGGCCCCGCGCAGCAGGGGAGGCGGCGCAGGCCCCCTCGGTGACCTACACCGCCCGCCTGGGGGTGCGCGCCGGGCTCGCCCTCGCCTCCTCGGCCGGGATCACGTCGTGGAAGCGGCGGTAGTCCACGGCCCGCCGGCCGTCGGGGAGGACCTCGACGATGGGGGCGAGCCGCGCGTTCCAGCGGATCCGCTCGGCCGGGTAGACCTGCCGCGCGTTGATCACCCTCCCGAGCGCCTCGTCGTATCCGGAGAAGATGACCAGCACCTCCGCCTCGGCGCGGGCCAGGGTGTCGGGCCCCTCGCCGGCGAGCGGGCTCTCCGGGCCGAGCGGGTGGACGGCGGTCCAGGCGTGGGAGAACAGCGCGGTGTCCCCGCGCGAGAGCGGGAGGTCGCGGGCCCGGCGGACCACCTCCCCGTCCTCGTCCAGCTCGTTGCGGACCAGCATCACCGAGACGTGCGCGTCCACCACCAGCCCGGGCCGCTCGTTCGCCATCCGGAAGAGGAGCGCGGGCCCCTGCGGCGTGGGCGCGACCACCGCCACCCGGCTGAAGAGGACGTGCGCCTCGAGGAGCGAGAACTTGGCGAGCACGATGCCGGCCCCGATCACCACCAGGAGCCAGCGGATCAGCCCCTCGAGCCCCTCCACCGCGCCGGCCCCGATGGCGCGAGGAGAGAGGCCGCTCTGGACCTCGGCGAGGGGCGCCCCGTGGATCAGGGCCGCCAGGGCCCGGGCCAGCGCGCCGCGCTCGATGGGCGTCGCCCCCTCGATCGCCAGGTGGGCCCCGGAGAACACGAGCATCACCGCCACGTAGGCGAGGGCGTAGACGAGCCAGAGGCGCGGCCAGGAGCCGGTCACCAGCCGGTGGTAGAGGTCGCCGACCCGCCGCCGGCGGAGGCCGATCGCCACCACCTCGCTGCCGGAGTGGCCGAACACCCGCGTCTGCCCCAGGTCGCCCATACGGTGCGTGAGCTTGGCCGGACGGCGCGGGCCGCGCAAGGCGGTGGATCTCCCACCCCGGCGCCGCCGCGCCGCGCCGCCGACCGCCTCCGCTCAGGGCGCTCCGGCCGCCGCCGCCCCCAGGACCCGGAGCCCGTCGGCGTGGGGGGCCCGCACCACGCCACGCTCGGTGACGATGGCGGTGACCAGCGCCGCCGGGGTGACGTCGAAGGCCGGGTAGCGCGCGGGGACGCCCTCGGGGGCGATCCGCTGGCCGGCGAGGGTGACCACCTCGGCGGCGCCACGCTCCTCGATGGGGATGGCGGCGCCGGTGGGGGTCTCGAGGTCGACGGTGGACCAGGGGGCGGCCACGTAGAACGGCAGGGCGTGGTGGGCGGCGAGGACCGCGCGCGCGTAGGTGCCGCTCTTGTTGGCCACGTCGCCGTTGGCGGCGATCCGGTCCGCCCCCACCACCACGCAGGCGATCTCCCCGCGGGCCATGAGCCAGCCGGCCATCCCGTCGGTGAGGAGGGTCACCGGGATGCCGTCCCGGTGCAGCTCCCAGGCGGTGAGCCGCGCGCCCTGGAGGAAGGGCCGGGTCTCGTCGGCGAAGACCGAGACCGGGTTCCCGCCCTCGACCGCGGCCCGGATCACGCCCAGGGCGGTCCCGAAGCCGGCGGTGGCCAGGGCGCCGGCGTTGCAGTGGGTGAGGACCCGGGCGCGCGGCGGGAGGAGCGGGGCGCCGAGGGCGCCGATGCGGCGGCAGGCGGCCTCGTCCTCGTCCCGGATGGCGTGCGCCTCGGCCAGGATCTCCGCCGCCCCGAGCCCGATCCTCCGGGAGATCCGGCGCACCGCCCAGGCGAGGTTCACCGCCGTGGGCCGGACCCGGGCGAGCCGCTCTGCCGCCTCGCGCAGGCGGCTCACGTCCGCGCCGCGCCGGGCCTCGACCGCCACCGCGTAGGCGGCCGCCACCCCGATCGCCGGCGCTCCGCGGACGGCCAGGTCGCGGATGGCGATCGCCACCTGCTCGGCGGTGGAGAGCTCGAGCCAGGCCTCCTCGGCCGGCAGGCGGCGCTGGTCGAGGAGGCGCACCAGGTCGCGCGCGTCGTCGTAGAGCACCGGCCGGAGCGGGGGGCGGGTCATCTCCGGCCGCTCCCCAGCCCGGCGAAGAGCCGGAGCGCGAAGTACCCGCCGGCCGCCGCCGCCAGCAGGGTCACTCCCCAGCGGGCCTGGACCGCCGAGACGATCGCCACCACGCCGCACCCGACGAAGGCGACGGCGAGGAAGATCCGGCTCGGACCGCCCGCGGCGCCCGCCCCGGCCGGTCCCGCGCCCCACCCTGCCCAGCGGGAGGCCATCGCTAGTCCCCGAGCTTCTTCCCGAGGAGGGCGTTCACCACCGCCGGGTTCCCCTTGCCGCGCATCTCCTTCATGACCTGCCCGACGAAGAAGCCCATCAGGTTCTTCTTCCCGCCCCGGTACTTCTCCACCTCGCCCGGGCTGGCGGCCAGGACCTTGTCCACCGCCGCCTCGATCGCCCCCTCGTCCGAGACCTGGGCGAGCCCCTTCGCCCGGACGACCGCCTCCGGATCGGCCCCGGTCCGGAAGACCTCCTCCAGCACCTGCTTCGCCCCCGGGCCGCCGATCGTGCCCGCCTCGACGAGCCGCAGGATGGCCGCGAGCTGGGCGGGGGCGAGCTTCCAGGCGGAGGGGGCGAGGCCGGTCTCGTTCGCCAGCCGGGCGAGATCCCCGTTCAGCCAGTTGGCCAGGCGCTTGGCGTGCTCCGCCCCCGCGCCGGCCGCCGCCAGGGCGGCGTCGAACCAGTCGGCGTGCGCCGGATCGGCCACCAGGAGCCCCGCGTCGTAGGCGGAGAGCCCGAGCTCGCGCTGGTAGCGGGCCGCCCGGGCGCGCGGCAGCTCGGGCAGCTCCTCGCGGATCCGCTCCACCAGCGCCGGGTCGACGATCACCGGGGGGAGGTCCGGCTCCGGGAAGTAGCGGTAGTCGTGGGCCTCCTCCTTCGAGCGCATCGAGCGGGTCTCGCCCCGGTCCGGATCGAAGAGGCGGGTCTCCTGGACCACCGCCCCCCCCTCCTCGACCCGCTCCACCTGGCGGCGGACCTCGAACTCGATCGCCTGCTTGAGGAAGCGGAACGAGTTCATGTTCTTGATCTCGCAGCGCGTCCCGTAGGCGGTCGCCCCCCTCCGCCGCACCGACACGTTGGCGTCGCAGCGGAGCGACCCCTCCTGCATGTTCCCGTCGTTGACCCCGAGGGCGATGAGGATGGCGCGCAGGGTCTTCAGGTACTCGACCGCCTCCTCGGCCGATCGGAGGTCGGGCTCGGAGACGATCTCGAGGAGCGGGACGCCCGCCCGGTTCAGGTCCACGCCGGAGGAGCCGTCGGCGGAGACGTCGTGCACGTTCTTGCCCGCGTCCTCCTCCATGTGGATCCGGGTGAGCCGGACGCGCTTCTCCACCCCGTCGAGCGCGAGCTCCACCGCGCCGCCCTCGCAGATGGGCAGCTCGTACTGCGAGATCTGGTAGCCCTTGGGGAGGTCCGGGTAGAAGTAGTTCTTCCGGGCGAAGACGCTCTTCGGCCTCACCGCGCAGCCCAGGGCGAGCCCGGTCCGCACCGCCAGCTCCACCACCCGCCGGTTCAGGACCGGGAGCACCCCGGGGAGCCCGAGGCAGACCGGGCAGACGTGGGTGTTGGGGGCGCCGCCGAAGGCGGTGGAGCAGCCGCAGAAGATCTTGCTCCGGGTGAGGAGCTGGGCGTGGACCTCGAGCCCGATCACCACCTCGAAGTCGGAGACCGGCACGGTCAGACCCCCCTCGGCCGGGGCGGCGGCCCGAGCTCGCGCTCCAGGGCGCGGGCGGCGCGGAAGAGGGTGACCTCGTCGAAGGAGCGCCCGACGAGCTGCAGCCCCACCGGCAGGCCGCTCCCCGCCTCGAGCCCGCAGGGGACCGAGAGCCCGGGGAGGGCCGCCAGGTTGCAGGTGATGGTGAAGATGTCGGCCAGGTACATGTGGAGCGGATCGTCGGTCCGCTCCCCGAGCCGGAAGGCCACCGAGGGCGCCACCGGCCCGGCCACCACGTCGCAGCGGGAGAAGGCCTCGTCGAAGTCCCGCCGGATCAGGGTCCGGACCTTCTGCGCCCGCAGGTAGTAGGCGTCGTAGTAGCCCGAGGAGAGCGCGTAGGTTCCGAGCATGATCCGGCGCTTGGGCTCGGGGCCGAAGCCCCGGGCGCGGGTCTCGGTGTACATCTCCTTCAGGCCGGCCGCCCCCTTGGCCCGCAGACCGAAGCGGACGCCGTCGTAGCGCGCCAGGTTGGAGGAGGCCTCGGCGGGGGCGATGAGGTAGTAGGCCCCGATGCCGTACTTCGAGTGCGGGAGGGTGATCTCCACCAGCCTGGCGCCCTGCCGCTCGTAGAGGGCGAGGGCGGCCCGGACCCGCTCCTCCACGCCCCGATCCACCCCTCCCTGGAACCACTCGCGGGGCACCCCGATGCGGAGCCCCTTCGCCCCGCCTTCCAGGCCGGCCAGGTAGTCGTCCACCGGGCGGGTGGAGGAGGTCAGGTCGCGCGGGTCGTGGCCGGCGATGGTGCGGAGGAGCAGGGCGGCGTCGCCCACGTCCCGGGCCAGCGGCCCGACCTGGTCGAGCGAGGAGGCGAAGGCGATCACGCCGTAGCGCGAGACGCGCCCGTAGGTGGGCTTCACCCCGACCACCCCGCAGAAGGAGGCCGGCTCGCGGATCGAGCCGCCGGTGTCCGTGCCCAGGGTGCCGTGGACCTGGCGCGCCGCCACCGCCGCGGCGCTGCCGCCGGAGGAGCCGCCCGGGGTGCGGTCGAGGTCCCAGGGGTTCCGGCAGGGCTTGTAGGCGCTGTTCTCGGTGGACGAGCCCATCGCGAACTCGTCCATGTTGAGCTTGCCGACCAGCACCGCCCCCGCCGCCTCGAGCCGCTCCACCACCGTGGCGTCGTAGGGGGGGAGGTAGCCCTCCAGGATGCGCGAGCCGGCGGTGGTCGGGACGCCCCTGGTGAGGAAGAGGTCCTTCACCGCCACCGGGACGCCGTCGATCGGGGAGCGCCGCCCGCCCGCCGCGGCCCGCGCGTCGGCGGCGCGCGCCGCCTCCCGGGCCCGCTCGGGCGCCACCGCCAGGAAGGCGCCCAGCCTGCCGTCGGTGGCGGCGATGCGCGCGAGCGCCGCCTCGGTGAGCTCCGCCGAGGAGGCGCGCCTCGCCTGGATCGCCTCGCCCGCCTCGCGCAGGCCGAGGTCGACGAGCTCCGGTGCCGGGCCGCTCACTCGATGATCCTCGGGACCTTGAAGGCGGTCCCCTCCCGCGCCGGCGCGGCCGCCAGGGCCTCCTCGGGGGAGAGGCAGGGGAGGATCACGTCCTCGCGGGGCGGCGGGGCCTCGCCGGCGAGGGCGTGGGTCATCGGCTCCACCCCGGAGACGTCGAGCTCCCGGAGCTGGGCCACGTGGTCGAGGATGGCGGAGAGCTGGCCGGCGAAGGTCCGCTCCTCCTCGGGGGAGAGGCTCAGCCGAGCCAGCGCCGCGATGCGCCGGACCTCCTCGAGGGTGAGCGCCATCCGGACCGGCCTCCTACCCCTTCACCTCGGGCCGGAACCAGTTGAGGATCGCGCTCATCACCCCGCGCGACTCCGGGCGCTCCAGGTGCTCGAGCTCGCCCTGGTCGAGGAAGATCCCGTTGCAGGAGAAGCAGACGTCGACGTCGAGGTTGCGGAAGCGCACCTCCTCCATCTTCATCCCGCACTTGGGGCAGTGGAGGTGGTGGAGGTCGCGGAGCCTCTTCTTCTCGTCGGCGGCGAGCTGCTTGGCGAGCTGGAGCGACAGCTTGCGCTTCTTCTCCACGTCCTCCTTGGCGAAGAACTCGTCCTCGGAGGTGGACG
>DATKAL010000359.1:0-2607 GCA_035498135.1 Anaeromyxobacter sp. | reverse complement strand
CGGCGCATCCCGTGGGAGCGGTCCTCCACCGTCGCGAGGGCGCCCGGACCGACGGGGCGCGTGAAGGAGGGCCACCCGGTGCCCGATTCGAACTTCTCGCCGGAGCGAAACAGCGGGTTTCCGCACCCGGCGCAGACGTAGGTGCCCGGCTCCCGCGTCCCGAGGAAGCACCCGCTGTAGGGGCGCTCGGTCCCGTGCCGGCGCAGGACCTGATAGGCCTCGGGGGAGAGGCGCCGGCGCCACTCCTCGTCGGAGAGGACGAGCTTCGCGGTCATGGGGAAGAGCTACCGCCGCCACCCGGACGGCGCCCGTCCGAGGAGGGGACTACCTGAACGCCAGCTTCCCAACGGCCGCCGCGATCTCCGGATCGCCCGGGGCGAGGGCCAGCGCCCGCCGCAGCAGCGCCAGGGCCGCCGCCTGCCGGCCCGCGGCGAGCTCGGCCAGGGCGCGGTCGTAGCACTCCTGCGCCTCGGCGGAGCGCGGCTTCTGCTGAGCGCGCCAGCCCACCCCCGCTCCCCGGAAGTCCGGGGCCGGCGCGCGCCCGAAGCCGGCGCCCCTTCCCAGCGCGGGCTCCTGGGCCCACGCTTCGCCCGCCTCCTCGGCGGCGGACGGTGCGGCCGGCGCCGCCGGCGAGGCGGGCGCCACGGCCGGTTCCGGGATCGGCGTCGAGCTCCGGCGCAGCGCGGCCGAGGCCGCCGCCTCGGCCACCGCCGGCAGGACCGCCCGCCAGGAGGCGGGGTGGACCGCGCCGCCCCGCGCCAGGGTCAGGTGCTGGTGGGCGAGGAGCGAGAAGAGGGCCCGCTGGAAGGTCGGCCAGGCCTCCCCGAAGCCCGCCACCAGGGCGCGGATCGCCTGCCCGCTCCCCACCGCGCAGAGGAGGCGCTCCTCGTCGGCGCTGAAGTCGGCGATGAACCGGGGCGGCGCCCCGAGGAAGACCGTCGCGTCGAGCGGGATGCGCTCGGGGACCCGGCGGAGGACGACCATCCCCGGGTGCGCGGCGACCAGCCGGTCGAACCAGCGGCCCGCGTCCCGGAGGCCCAGCTCCTCGTAGGCGACGCCGATCCGGAACGGGGCGGTGGCGCTCGACCAGGCCACGCGGCCGGCGACCCGGAGCGCCTCCGGGAGCCGGGCGTTGGAGAGGGTGAGCTTCACCGGCGTCCCCCTGGCCACCTGGCGGGGCGCGACCAGCTGGCAGCCGCGCCCTCCCACGTCCTCGGTGACCGCATCGAACGAGCCGCTGGGGAGCAGGACCGCGGCGCGGCAGCGGGCAGGGGCGCGCGGCGCGCGCCGGGGGTTGACGACGAACTCGGGCATCCCCAATCGAGGATATACCGTCGCCGGGAAGGCGACACCTTCCCCTGACCCCGCTACAGTCCGGCGCGCGTGGACCTCGCCCCCGCTCCCACCCCACCCTCCACCCCACCTCCTCGCGCCCGCCCTCCCCTTCTCGGCCGGCTCCCCGGGGTGACGCGCGCCCCCGTCAGCGTTGGGCTGGCGGCGGCCAGCGTGGCGGTCTTCGCCTGGGCCGCCGGCCACGGCTCCACCACCGAGCCGGCCGACCTGATCCGGTTCGGCGCCCTGGACCAGGCCCGGGTCTGGCAAGGCGAGTGGTGGCGGCTCCTCTCCGCCGCCTTCCTCCACGCCGGCCTTCTCCACCTCGGGTGGAACCTCCTCTTCGGCCTGCCGCTCTGCGTCACGGTCGAGCGGGCGCTGGGGTGGTGGCGCTTCCTCGCCCTCTACCTCGCCAGCGCCGTCGGCGCCTCGGCCGCGTCGCTCCTCGGCAGCCACGCCGTGTCGGTGGGCTCCTCCGGCGCCGTCTTCGGCGTGGCGGGGGCGCTCCTGGTCCTGCTCCGGCGCACCTTCGGCTCGACGGGAGCGCTCCTCCGCGATCGCACCGTGCGGAACGGCCTCCTCCTCTCGGCGGCCTTCGCCGTCGCCACCGCCTGGCTGCCGGTCGACCACCTCGCGCACCTGGGAGGCCTCGTCACCGGCGGCGCCATGGCCTGGCTGGGGACGCGGCCCCGGCCGCGGCCCGCCTGGCCATGGGCGGTCCTCGCCCTGGCCCTGGCCGGCGGGGTGGCCACCGCCCTCCGTCCCTCCCCCGCCTGGAGGGAGCGCCGGGCCGCCATCGCCGAGATCCACGCGGCGGTCAAGGCGGGCGACCCGGACCGCGCCCTGGCGCTGGTGACGGCGGCGCGCGCCCGCGGGCTCCAGGCGGCCGGGCTCGACTACTACGAGGGGCTGGCGCTCGCCGAGCAGGGAGACCTGGAGGGCGCCCTCGCCCGGCTCAGGCCCCTGGCGGCGGCGCCGGACGGACCGGCCCGCGCCGAGGCGCGCCGGGCCGTGGCGGCGGTGGCGAGGCGGCTCGCGGCTCGCCTGCTCACCGGCGACGTCGAGCCGGGCGACGCGGCGCGGGGCCTGGCGCTGCTCGACGAGGCCTGCGGCGCGGGGGACGCCGAGGCCTGCTCCCTGGCGGACGCGCAGGCGGCCCGGCTCGGGCGCTGACGCGCGCGCCCCGGCCGCGCCCTACCTCCGCAGGAGCTTGAAGGCGTGGGCGAAGGTCCTGGTCCGGAGCCCGTAGCCGATCCAGAGCATCGCCAGGGCCTC
>DATKAL010000358.1:0-6700 GCA_035498135.1 Anaeromyxobacter sp. | reverse complement strand
CCCTCTCCGCACTGGCCGCCCTCCGGGGGCTGGGCGGCGCCGAGGGCTCGGTCCACGCCGGGTTCGGGGTGCCGCGGCTCTCGCCCGCGGCTTACCTCGCCACCCAGCTCCGGGTGATCCCGACCTACCTCCGGCTCCTCGCCTGGCCAGCGGACCAGTGCGGCGACTGGGCCTTCCCCGCCAGCGCCGGCTTCGGCGAACCGGCCGTGATCGCGGGTGGGGCGCTCCTCCTCGGCCTCTGCGCCGCGGCGGTCCTGGCGGCCCGGCGGGCGCGGGGGCGTGAAGGGGACGGGCCGGCCGCCCTGCGCGCCGCCGCCTTCGGCGCCCTGTTCTTCCTTGTCGCGCTCGCCCCGTCCTCGAGCCTGGTCCCGCTCCTCGATCCGCTCGCCGAGCACCGCGTCTACCTCGCGTGCCTCGGGCTCTTCCTGGCGCTCGCCGCCGGCGCGGCGGTCGCCCTCCGGCGGCTCGTCCCGGGCCGCGCCGCCGTGGCGGGGGCGGCGCTGGCGGCTGCGGCCGGCGTGGCGCTCGGGGTCGCCACCGCGCGGCGGAGCGAGGTCTGGGCGAGCTCACTCGCGTTCTGGGCCGACGCCGCGGAGAAGGCGCCCGGGAAGGCCAGGGTGCACATGAACCTCGGTCAGGCCCTCTACGACGACCACCGGCCGGCGGAGGCGCTCGCCCAGTTCCAGCGCGCCCGGGACCTCCGGGGCGACCACACCATCTCCGGCGACACCCTGCTCGCCAACCTGGTCGGGACCTACCTGTCCCTCGGCCGCCTCGACGAGGCCCGGGGCGAGGTCGAGCGGGCCCTCTCGCGCTTCCCGCGCCAGGCGCTCGGCCAGGCGCTCCTCGCCAACGTGGAGTACGTCTCCGGGGACGACGAGGCCGCCGAGGCGGCGGCGCTGCGGGGGCTGCAGGGCGATCCGCGTCAGGGCATCGCCCTCAAGTTCCTGGGGATGGCGAGGGCGCGCCGCGGCGACCTCGCGGGAGCGCTGGGCCCGCTCCGCGCGGCCGCCGCCGCGCACCCGGTGGATCCGATGCTCTTCTGGGAGCTGGGGGCGGTGGAGGAGAGGACCGGCGGGATGGACGCCGCGTGCGCCGCGTACCTCGAGGCGGCGGAGCAGCCGCTCAACGCCACGGTGTCGGCGAGGGCGAGGGAGGCGGCGGGGAGGCTGGGGTGCAGGTGAGGGGAGGCGGGTCGACCGGTCGCCGAGCTCCTCGACGCCCGGCCCGGTGACCGCCCCCGATCCGGGACGAGAACGTGTCGAGGCCTAGAACGAGCAGCTCTGGCTCGTCCCCCCGGCGGCCACCACGAAGCTCGCCGTCAGCGGCCCGCCGGTGGTGGGATCGTAGACCGTCATGGTGTAGGGGCCCGCGGCCGCGGGCGACGTGAACTGGCAGGGGATCAGGCTGGCGAGGCAGGTCGGCGTGGGACCGCCGCACGGGCTGGTCGAGTCGGTGCACGCCTCGACGGTGGGATCGAGGCCGATCTGGCCGGCGCTCACCCCGCTCGTGTCCACGGCGCAGGTGGCGCCGGTCTGGTTGCAGGTCGGGCAGAGCTGAAGGTTCACCGTGACCGCCACCCCGGGCGCCATGTTGGTACAGGGGGCGCCCGGGGTGGACTCCACCTGCGCCGGGGTCTCGGTCTTGCACTTGGTCCCGCAGCCGGCGGCGAGGGCCGCGCCGACGAGGAGGGGGATGGCGATCCGCGGGCTCATGGCTTCCTCCGTGGGCGTACGACGAGCCGTCCGGCGACCCGTGGGGTGAACCTACCCCGGGGCCTGCACCCTTGCCACGGGCGGCTCGCGCCGGGTAGACCTCCTCGAGGAGCCTGGATGCTGGCGATCGAGACCGTGGCGGTGGTGGGCGCGACCGAGGCGGGGACCGCGTGTGCGGTGCTGGCCTCGCTGGCCGGCTGCGCGGTCCGCTTCCACGACCCGGCCCTGGAAGCGCTCGACCTGGCGTTCGAGGCCGTCCGGCGGAAGGTCGAGCTGGCGCTCGCCGCCGGGGCGATCACGCCCTCGGAGCGTCAGCGGATCCTCGACGGCGTCCTCTTCACCCCCGATCTCGAGGAAGCGCTCACCGCCACCGACCTGCTGGTCGAGGCGGATGCCCGCGCGCCCGAGGAGCGGCTCGCCCGCCTCTCCGACCTCCTCCGGGCCAGCGCCGCGGTCGCCGCCGCGGGGGCCACGGCGCCCTCGGTCATCGCCGCCCGGGTCTCCCAGCCCGGCCGCGTCCTCGCCCTCCGCCTCGCCGACGCCCACGGTCCGGTCCCGCGCCTGGAGGTCGCCCCGGTGGACGGGACCTCGCCCCATGTCATCGAGCGGGCGGAGGCCTTCGTCCAGCGCGTGAACCGGGCGGCGCGGGTGGCGAGGGGGTCGTGATCGTCCGGCTCGACGTGATCCCGATCGCGCTCGAGCTGCGCCGGGTGATCGTCGCCGAGGTGATCGGCGGCTTCCACGGGCAGGCGCAGCTGGGGCGCTGGTGGTTCCCCTCAGGGGTGCTCCAGCCCGGCGAGCAGCCCGGCGAGCGGGCCGTGGCGCTGGTGAAGGCCCAGCTCGGGCTCGACCTCGAGGGGGTGGTGGTGGTCGGAACCAGGGCGGAGCGGGTGGGCGACGCCGATCACCTCGCGCTGGTCTTCGCCGGCGCGGTCGCCGGCGGCGAGCCGTTCCCGGCCTCCCCCGTCTCGGGCTTCGCCGCCCGGACGCTGGCGGAGCTGCCGGACCAGGTCGGCTTCTATCATCGCGAGGTCGTGGAGCTCCTGGTGGCCCGGTACGAGCGGCTCCGGGGCTGATCGCCGCGGAGCGCGCCTCGCGGTCGCACCCCGGCGGCCCGGTTGAACCGGCGGCCGCCTCCCGCTAAGGACGGGCGACGGAGGTACGCAATGGCCCTTCCCCTCATGGCCCTGCTGCTCGGGGCCACGCCCCTCAAGGTCGGCGACAAGGCGCCCGACTTCACCCTCCCCGACACGGACGGGAAGCCGGTGACCCTCTCGGCGCTGCTCCAGAACGGCCCCGTCATCCTCGCCTTCTACCCGAAGGCCTTCACCCCCGGCTGCACGAAGCAGAACCAGAACTTCCGGGACAAGCTCCCCTCCGTGCAGGAGAAGGGCGCCCAGGTGATCGGGATCTCGGTCGACTCGGTGGCGAAGCAGAAGGAGTTCAAGGAGAAGTACGGCCTCCCCTACCCGCTCCTCTCCGACGGGGACGGGAAGGTGGCGGCCCTGTACCCGGGGAAGATGCCGGTGCTCGGGGTGGCCAACCGGGCCAACTTCGTCATCGACCAGCAGGGGATCGTGACGGGGATCGTGGAGGGGAGCGACGCCATCGATCCGACCTCGGCCATCGCCCAGTGCCCCCTCCGGAAGAAGGCGGGAACATGAACCTGCTCGGCGCGCTGGTGGGGGAGCTGCGCCGCCGGCTGCTCGGCATCTCGGCGGAGGAGATCCGGTTCACCTTCGAGGACGTGCGCGGCGAGGTCCGCGCCCTCCGGGCGGAGCTGAAGGAGGAGATCGCGCAGATCCGGCGCGAGCTGGACTCGCTCCCCTCCCGCCAGGACCGCACCCGCGGACCGGAGATCCCGGTCGCGGAGGCGTGAGCGCGAGGGCGGTCAGATCCCGGCGCCGCCCGGGATCCCGTCCTCCACCACCACCCGGCGCACCACCGCCTCGCCGGCCCCGGCCTGGACTCGGGCGCCCTCCGTCCAGTGGGCGCGGCGGAGGTAGCCGAGCCCGAGCCGGCCCGAGGGCGTCTCCGCGGCGCTCGTCACCACCCCGACCTCCTGCCCGCCGGAGCGGAGCGGCGTGCCCGCCCCCGCCTCGGCGGGGAGCGCGAGCTGGACCAGCCCGCGCTGGAGGTGGCCGCGGGCGGTGGCCCGGAGCACCACCTCCTGGCCGATGTAGCAGCCCTTGCGGAAGGAGATCGCCGCGCGGGTGAGCCCCGCCTCCATCGGCAGCCGGCTCGCGTCCATGTCGGCCCCGAAGCGCGGCAGCGCCGCCTCGATGCGCAGCACCTCGAGGTCGGCGGGCTCGAGCGCGGGCCAGCCCTCCCCCGCCAGCGCCCCCCGGAGCGCCTCCGCCTCGGCGGGCGGGAGCCAGAGCTCGAGCGACGGCGCGCCCCGGCGGTCGCTCGCCACCCGGCGGGCCCGGGGGGCGCGGGCGCCGAGCCGCGCCGGCCCCTCGGGCCCGAGCAGCGGGAGCGCCCGGAGCCGGTCGGACCAGTCCTCGAAGGCCACGTCGTCCATGATCACGAGCCTCTCCAGGAGCGCCCGGGTCTCCGCCGCGGCGGCGGGGGCGAGCTCGAGGAGGATCCCGTCCCCCTCCACCAGCACGTGCCCCTCCCCGAGGAGGTGCCCCTTCGCCTCCAGGAAGGCGGCGTAGGCCGACTGCCCCGGCGCGAGCCGCGCCAGATCCTGGGTCGACATCCGGTGCAGGTAGTCGAGCGCGTCCTTCCCGGTGGCGCGCAGGAAGGCGCGCGCCTCCACCGGGCCGACCGCCGCGCCGCACCGGGCGGCCTCGAGCTTCTCGGTGAGCGTCACCCCCTGTCGATAACGCGGCGGCCGCCTCCGCTCAAGCGGCGCGCCGGGGCCGGCCGGCTCACCCGCGCTCGGTCAGGACGACGCCCGCGAGCACCATCACGCCGCCCGCCAGGAAGGGGCCGGTGAGCCGCTCGCCGGTCAGCGCCCAGGAGAGCAGGGCGGTGAGGACCGGCTGGAGGTTCGACCAGACGGCCACCCGGCTCGCCTCCTCGCGAGCGAGCGCCCAGTAGTAGAGGAGGTAGGCGAGCACGCTCGTCACCACCGCGAGGTACCCGAGGCTCGCCCAGCCGCCCGCGGAGAGGGCCTGGAGCCGGTGCAGGTCCGAGGCGGCGAGGCCGACCGGGAGGTAGAGGAGCGAGCCGATCGCCACGGCGGTGCCGGTGAAGGCGACCGGGCCGTACCGCTCGGTGTAGACCTTCCCGGCCGTGGCGAAGACCGCCCAGGCGATCACCGCGAGCAGGACCAGGAGGTCGCCGAGGACCATCCGCCGGGAGCCGTCCAGGGCCATCGAGCCGCGGCCGACGAGCACCAGCACCACCCCGGCGAAGGCGAGGGCGATCCCCCCGAGCTTGAGCGGCGTGGCCCGCTCCCCGAGCTTCGCCCGCGCGATGAGGAAGACGAAGATGGGGGTGAGGGCGTAGAGGAGCGAGCCGTGCGCCGGGGTGGTCCAGGCCATCCCGGCGAGGAAGAGCCCCTGGTTGAGGGGGATGGCGACGAACCCGAGCGCGATCAGCGCCCGGAGGTCCCGGCGCTCCACCCGCAGCCGGCCCCGCCAGAGGACGAGCGCGAAGATCGAGCCGGAGAGCGTGAACCGCACCAGCGCCACCTCGAAGGGCGAGAGCTCCCCGAGCGCCCGCTTGGCCGCGAGGTAGGTCCCGGCCGAGATGACCGAGTGGAGGAGCATCGCCAGGTGGACCACGGGGGCGCGACTGTAGACGACGGTCGCCCGGCCGTCACGGGCTCCGGCCGCCGCCCGCCCGCTCCAGCCGCCCGGCCGCCCAGCGGGCCGCCTCCCGCACGCCCTCGTACGGGCTGGCGAGGTGCGCGCGGACCGCCTCCAGGCGCCGGGGGTCGCCGGCCTGGCCGGCGGCCAGGAGGCCGTTGCGCACCAGGCCGTCGTGCCGGGCCCGGGCGAGCGCGGTGCCCCAGAAGCGCCGCTGGTACTCCTCCTCGCCGAGCGCGAGCAGGTCGTCGATGGCGAGCGCCGCCTGGTCGGGCCGGGGGGCGAGCTCGGGATCCCCGGCCGCCGCGGGGCGGTGGTTCCAGGGGCAGACCGTCTGGCAGTCGTCGCAGCCGAAGCCCCAGCGCCCGAGCCGCCCCGCCATGTCCGCCGGGATGGGGCCGCGCCGCTCGATGGTCCAGAAGGAGATGCAGCGACGGGCGTCCACCAGCCCCGGCTCCGGGATCGCCCCGGTCGGACAGGCGGAGAGGCAGGCGGCGCAGCTCCCGCACCGGTCCGGGTGAGGCGGGTCCGGCTCCAGCTCCCGGTCGAGGAGCACGGAGGCGAGCACCACCCAGCTCCCGAGCTCGGGGACGATCAGGCACCCGTTCTTCCCCACCCAGCCGATCCCCGCCCGCTGCGCCCAGGCCTTCTCCATCACCGGGGCGACGTCGCAGGTGGGGAGGAGGCGCGCCTCCGGGTCGAGCGCGCCGAGGGCGGCGGCGAGCGCCCTGAGCTTCTTCTTCACCACCGCGTGGTAGTCGCGCCCGCGGGCGTAGCGGGCCACCTCCACCGTCCCGTCGGGCGGCCCCGCCCCGTCCCCCGCCGGATAGGGGAGCGCCAGCGCCAGCACGCTCCGCGCCCCGGGGAGGAGCCGCGCCGGGTCGAGCCGCTCCGCCCGCTGGGTGCGCAGCCAGGCCATGTCGGCCTCGCCGCCCCTCGCCAGGAGCCGGTCGAGCGGGCCGGGATCGAGCGGCATCGCCCGCGCGATCCCGGCGGCCGCGAACCCCGCCTCCCGGGCGGCGGCCTTCACCGCGGCGCTGTCGAGCCGGCCGGGCACGGGCCGGGTCTAACCGCTAGGCGCCCTTCGCGCCGCGCGGCCGGACCTCGGGCGGCGCGGGGAGCAGGCGCTTCA
This sequence comes from Anaeromyxobacter sp., assembly GCA_035498135.1. GTDB lineage: Bacteria > Myxococcota > Myxococcia > Myxococcales > Anaeromyxobacteraceae > Anaeromyxobacter. The sequence continues at coordinate 92 of DATKAL010000358.1, read as the reverse complement.
CCAGGAAGGCCACGGCGCCGCCGGCGGCCGCCCCCGCCGCCGCGCCGAGCAGGACCGCGCCCACCGCGGTGCCCACGGCGGCCTCCGGGGTC
>DATKAL010000357.1:0-13248 GCA_035498135.1 Anaeromyxobacter sp. | reverse complement strand
CAGATCCTGCTCCACGCCGGCTACCGGCTCCCGGTGATCATCCACGCCACCGACCGGCAGCGGTACTACGAGTCGCTCCGGCTCCCCGAGGCGATCCTACGGGACCTCACCATCGAGGCCCTGGAGAACGCGCTCGGCCAGGCGGAGAAGTTCTTCGCCGAGGCGGCCGCCCGGCCGGCCCGGAAGGCCGCCCGCTAGCGCTTCCGGCCGTCTCGCCCTTCGGGCGCTACCCGGCTAAGGCCCCATACGGGTGCCCTCGTGCGCAGGAGCCGAAGAGCCTCCTGCGCGATCCCTTCGATGACCACCCCGCGGTGGGAGCGGACCCGCGCGTGCCCAACCTGCCGATCTTGCTGGGTTCTACCCGCCCGGCCGGGACCCATCGGTCAAGCGTGGCGGGCGATGGGGCCGCTATTGTATACGTACGCCCCCCCATGCTCCTCGGCGCACATGAAGGCATCGCCGGCGGCGTCTCGCAGGCGTTCTCGCGTGCCGAGGCCGACGGGGCGGACTGCCTCCAGATCTTCACCCGCAACGCCCGGGGCTGGGTGGCCAAGCCGCTCGAGGAGGAGGAGGTCCAGCGGTTCCGCGCCGAGGCGCGGCGCACCGGGAAGCCGGTGGCGGCGCACTCCTCCTACCTGATCAACTGTGCCTCCCCCGACCGGGCCCTGCGCAAGAAGAGCTGGAGCGCGCTCGCCGACGAGCTCGGGCGCTGCGAGCGGCTCGGGGTCTTCGCCCTGATCTTCCACCCCGGCAGCCACGAGGACGAGGCCGAGGGGACGAAGCTCGTGGGCGAGGCCATGGTCCGGGCCCTGGAGGAGGTCCCGGGCAAGGCCCGGATCCTGGTCGAGACCACCGCCGGGCAGGGCAGCTCCCTGGGCTGGCGCTTCGAGCAGGTGGCGGCCATCCGGGAGGCCGTCCCCCGGGGTCCCCGCCGGCGCACCGGGGTCTGCGTGGACACCTGCCACGTGCACGCCGCCGGGTACGACCTCGGGACCGAGGAGGGGTACGAGCGGACGATGGGCGAGCTGGACCGGACCGTCGGCCTCTCCAGCGTCCAGGCCTTCCACCTCAACGACTCGAAGAAGCCGCGCGGCTGCCGGGTCGACCGGCACGAGCACATCGGCCAGGGCACCCTCGGCCTCGCCCCGTTCCGCCGCCTGGTCAACGACGCCCGGTTCGCGGAGACCCCCGGCTTCCTCGAGACGGACGCGCGGTTCAAGGAGAACATCGAGGTCCTCCGCGGCCTCGTGCGGCGCCGATGAAGGTCCCCGTGCCCATGCGCCACCCTCAGGAAGAGGTCCCGGCTCGACCCCGGGCGCGCTCCGGCGTGCGCGCCGCGCGCATGACGCTGTACCCGCAGCCGGGCGAGTCGACCAAGGCCAAGCTCGACCGGCTCGTCCAGTACGCCCGCTCCCACGGCTCGCACGGGAAGGCGCTCATCCTCACCCACGACAACCCGGACCCAGACTCGATCGCCGCCGGGGTGGCCCTCGCCCACCTGCTCGAAAAGCTCGCCGGGGTCGAGGCGATCGTCGCCTACGGGGGGATCGTCGGGCGCGCCGAGAACCGGGCCCTGATCAAGGTCCTGAAGCTGCCCGTGGTGCCGGTCTCGCGGGTGGTCTTCGACGACTACGACCTCATCTGCATGGTGGACACCCAGCCGGAGCAGGGGAACCACTCCCTCCCCGCCCGCCACTTCCCGGACGTGGTGATCGACCACCACCCCGAGCGGCCCGACTCCCACCTCGCCCCCATCGCCGACGTGGGCGGCCCCATCGGCGCCACCTCCACACTGCTGGCCGACTACTTCCGGGCGAGCGGGCTCAAGCTGCCGCCGGCGGTGGCGACCGCGCTCTTCTACGGGATCAAGGCCGACACGCGGGACCTCGGGCGCCAGACCACCCGCCAGGACGTGGAGGCCTACCTCTGGCTCTTCCCCATGACGGACAAGGACGCCCTGGGGGCCATCGAGCACCCCAAGCTCCCCGCCGAGTACTTCCGCCTCTACCACACCGCCATCGAGAAGGCGCTCGCCTACGAGGACGCGGTGGTCTGCGACCTGGGCGAGATCTACGCGCCCGACATGGTGGCCGAGGTCGCGGAGCGGTTCATGTCGCTCGCCGGGATGCGCTGGTCGCTCGCCTTCGGCGAGTACGAGGGGGCCCTCTACTACTCGATCCGGACCAGCGACCGCCGCGCCAACGCCGGCCGGCTGATCCGGGACGTGATCGAGGCCTACCCGGGCGGCTCGGCGGGCGGGCACGGGACCATGGCCGGCGCCCGGCTGCCCCTCAGGGACCTGTCGGGCGCGGCCGCCCGGCGGATCCGCGAGGAGATCGTCCGGGCCTTCCTCGACGGCTTCGGCGTGAAGGTGCGCAAGGGCAAGAAGCTGGTCTAGCCGCGCCGGGGGAGACGCCGGGAGGCGCCCCGTGATCTACCTCGACCACAACGCCATCACCCCGGTCCGCCCCGAGGCCCGCGCGGCGGTGGCGGCGGCGCTCGACGCCTTCGGCAACCCCTCCTCGGTGCACGCCGCCGGGCGGGCCGCCCGCGACCTCCTCGACCGGGCCCGCGAGCAGGCGGCGGCCGCCCTGGGGGCCCGCCCGCCCGAGCTCGTCTTCACCTCCGGGGCCACCGAGGCGGCGGCGATCGCCATCCGCGGAGCGCTCGCCCTCGCCCCCGCGGGCCGGCGGCGGCTGGTGGTGACGGCGGTCGAGCACCCGTGCGTGCTCGGCCTGGGGCGGGCCCTGGAGCGGGCCGGGACCCCGCTCACCGTCGTCCCGGTGGACCGGCGCGGGCGAGTCGACCCGGACGCCTTCCGGGCCGCCCTCGGCCCGGACGTGGCCCTCGCCTGCGCCATGCGGGCGAACAACGAGACCGGCGTGCTCCTCGACGTGCCGGCGTTGGCCGCCGCCGCCCGGGGCGCCGGGGTGCCGCTCCTCTGCGACGCCGTCCAGGCGGCCGGGAAGATCCCGCTCGACGTCCGCCAGCTCGGGGCCGACCTGGCCTTCGTCACCGGGCAGAAGCTCGGCGGGCCGCGCGGGGCGGGCGCCCTCTGGATCGCCCCCGGCCTCGTCCTGGCACCGCTCTTCGGCGGCGAGCAGGAGCGCGGTCGGCGGGCCGGGACCGAGAACCTGCCCGGCATCGCCGGCCTGGGGGCGGCCATCGAGGCGGCGGTCCGGGCTCGGCCGGAGGAGGAGCCCCGGATCGCGGCGCTGCGCGACCGGCTCGAGCGCGGCCTCCTCGAGACCGTCCCCGGCGTCCGGGTGAACGGAGCCGGAGCGCCCCGCCTCCCCGGCACCTCGTCGCTCACGTTCCAGGGGTGCGACGCCGAGGCCCTGCTCATGGCCCTCGACCTCGACGGCCTCTGCGCCAGCGCCGGGTCGGCCTGCCACTCGGGGTCGACGACGCCGTCCGGCGTCCTCCTGGCGATCGGGCTGTCGGAAGCCGAGGCCCGCTCCACCGTCCGCTTCTCCCTCGGCTGGACCACGACCGCGGACGAGATCGAGGCCGCCCTGCGGCTCGTCCCCCCGCTGGTGGCGCGGGTCCGGACTGCGATCGCGCCGGCCGAGACGGCAGGCCGGTAAGCGTCCGCTTTCGGGGAAGCCCGGGATGCCCCTCCCGCGGCGGTCGTGCTATCGGTCGGGCTCCTGCGCGCCGCGCCCGAGGCCCCGCCATGTCCCTCGCCCAGCCCTCCCGCTGCGACCTGCTTCCCCGGGGCCACCGCACCGCCCTGCCGGACGCGCGCCGGGCTGCGCCCGCCGAGCTGGCCCGCGAGATCGAGGCCACCAGCCGGAGCCCGGTCGTCATCGCCCTGCTCGAGGCGGTGGACGCGGTGCTCCTGGTGCTCGACGAGCGCCGGCAGATCGTGGCGTTCAGCGGCGGGGCCGCGCGCGCGGCGGGGTCGGCCGACCTGGCCGGCCGCCGGCCGGGCGAGGCGCTCGCCTGCGTGAACGCCCAGCCGCCGGCGGGCTGCGGCGCCACGCCGGCCTGCCAGACCTGCGGCGCGCTCGGGGCGATCCTGGGCGCGCACGAGAGCGGGCGCCCGACCGACGCGGAGTGCCTGCTCCGCAGCGTGGCCGGCGGCGGGGCGGCCCACGAGTTCAGCGTCCGCGCCAGCCCGGTCCGGATCGAGGGCGAGCGGTACATCGTGCTCTCCTTCCGCGACCTGTCCGGCGAAAAGCGCCGCGAGGCCCTCGAGCAGGTCTTCGTCCACGACCTCCTCAACACCGTCACCGGGCTCCGGGGCTGGAGCACCCGCCTGCGCGCCCCCGGGTGCGACGTGGCCCGGGTGGGCGAGCGGGTCGACTTCCTCACCCGGCAGCTGGAGCGGGAGATCCGCGACCACCGCGACCTGGCGCTGGCCGAGGCGGGCAGCCTGGCGGTCGCGCGGCGCCCGGTCGAGGTGGCCGAGCTGCTCCGCGACCTCGAGGCGGTCTTCTCCTGGCACTCGGTGGCCCGGGAGCGGCGGCTCGCCGTCGAGGCGGTCCCCGGGCTCGCGCTCGAGACCGACCCCTCGCTCCTGCTGCGCGTGCTCGTGAACATGGTGCGGAACGCCTTCGAGGCCACCCCGGCCGGCGGCGCGGTCTCCCTCCGCGTCGAGCGGGAGGAGGGCGGCGGCGGACCGGACGGCGCGCTCCGGTTCAGCGTGCACAACCAGGCGGCGATGCCCGAGGAGGTGCAGCACCGGGTCTTCACCCGCTCCTTCAGCACCAAGGGCGAGGCCGGGCGCGGGCTCGGGACCTACGGGATGAAGCTCCTCGGCGAGCGCCACCTCGGCGGACAGGTCGCCTTCGCCTCCTCGACCGCGGCCGGGACGACCTTCTGGATCCGCCTGCCCCGCTCCGGTCCCCTGCCGGCGCGGGCGGCGGGGACCCGGGCGCCCCAGCGTGCATCCCATGACCCCGGGCCGTCGCGAGGCGAGCGAGCCTGAGCACCGAGCGCTCTGGCTACCCGGGGCGCTGCGCCCCGAAGAGCCCCCGCACCACCGCGGCGATGGCGAGCGGCGTCCCGATGGCCGGGTCGTAGGCGCTCGCCACCTCGCCGGCCAGGACCGCGGCGCTCGACGGGCGCCGGGCGGGGTCGACCGCCAGGCAGTGGAGCACGAGGGCGTCGATGGCGGGCGGGATGCCGGGACGGCGCCGGGACGGGGGCCGCGCCTCGCCCGCCAGGATCCGCTGCCCGACCGCGTTCACGTCGTCGCCGGGGAAGGCCTTCTCGTTGGTGAGCAGCTCGTGGAACACCGCCCCGAGGGCGAAGAGGTCGGTGCGGGGGGTGGGCCGCTCCCCGCGCAGCTGCTCGGGGGCGAGGTAGTGGACCTTGCCGAAGGCCCCCGGCCCGCCGATCGCCGGCCGCGCGCCCTGCGTGAGGGCCACCCCGAAGTCGCCCAGCTTGATCTCGCCCAGCCGGGAGATGAACACGTTCGAGGGGGAGACGTCGCAGTGGACGATCCCGAGCGGCGCGCCGGCCGCGTCGACGCCGCCGTGGGCGTGGGCGAGCGCGCCGGCGAGCACGTGGGCGACGTAGGCGGCGAAGTCGAGCGGGAGCAGGATCGACCGCGCCGCGCACTGGGCCAGGATCTGCTTCAGGTTCTTCCCGTCCACGTAGTCCATCACGATGAACGGGGTCCCGCTCGCCACGCCGACCTCGAGCACCTCGACGATGGCCGGGTGGTGCAGCCGCCGGGTGACCGCCGCCTCGCGCTCGAAGAGCGAGACGTAGCCCGGGTCCCGGGCCAGCTCGGGCAGGAGCCGCTTCAGCGCCACGGTGCGCCCCGCGTGCGGCCCGGTGCGCGCCACCGCGCGGTAGACCTCTGCCATGCCGCCCTTCCCGACCAGCGCCTCGACGGCGTAGCGCGAGAGGTCGGAAGGTGGCATCGGCGCGCATTCTACCCTTGAAGGCCCCAGGCCTCGCTTGACAGGACTGCCACGGTCTCCTAGGATCCTGATCAGGAAAAACCTCGCGTGATTTCGCGTGGTTGTAGCTCTTTCTTGATCCTTGTCGCCTTGCCCCCTGCCGGGTTCGTGATTGGGCCCCGCGTCGTTTGGGCCGACTTTGAGCCAAGCGGAGCGCCCGCCCACGGCCATGAGCAAGCTCCCGTGTTGCGAGGGAGAAGCCTACGGTCGCTGGTGCACCGGGAGCCCCACCTGTAGAAATACAGGTCCAAGCAACCGGGCCACACGGCCTACGCGGGGGGCTTTTTTTCTTCCTGGGGGGACCAGGAGGAAGTTTGGCCAGGGTCGATCCCGTCGGCGACGCCAAGCGCGCGCTGCGGACCCAGCTCATCGCGGTCCGGGCACGCCTCGCCCAGGACGAGCGGATCCGCTGGTCGCGGGCGATCGCCGCCCGGCTCGTGGAGCTCCCCCAGGTGCGGTCGGCGCGGACGGTCGCGCTCTACGCGCCGCTCGGCACCGAGGTGGACGCCCTCGACCTCGTGCCCCGGCTCCTGGAGCGCGGGGCGCGCGTGCTCTTTCCCCGCGCCATGCCGGACCGGCTGCTCGCCTTCGCCCCCTGCACGCCGGCGGAGCTGGTGCGCGGGCCCCTGGGCGCCCGCGAGCCCCCCTCCTCCGCGCCCGGGGTGGCGCTCGCCGAGATCGAGTGCGTGGTGATGCCCGGGGTGGCGTTCTCCCTGGACGGCCTCCGGCTCGGCCGGGGGGGCGGGTACTACGACTCCACCCTGAAGGCCATGCCGCGGGCCGCCCGGGTGGGCGTGGCCTTCGAGGCCCAGGTGGTGGCGGCGCTGCCCCGCGAGCCGCACGACGTCACCCTCGACGCCCTGGTCACCGAGGAGCGGCTCCTCCACTTCCAGCGCGAATTGGGTTGACGGGGCGCCCGGCCCCGGGCAGATCGCCCTGCCGTGAAGGTCCTCTTCCTCGGCGACGTTTTCGGAAAGCCCGGCCGGCAGGCCGTGCAGCGGCTGGTGCCCAGGCTCATCGCCCGCGAGGGGATCGACCTGGTGATCGCGAACGCGGAGAACTCCGCGGCCGGGATCGGGGTCACCCCGGACGCGGCCGAGGAGCTCCTCGCCGCCGAGGTCGATCTGCTCACCAGCGGCAACCACATCTGGGCCAAGCGCGAGATCGTCCCCTACCTCGAGGCGCCCGGCTCCCGCCTGCTCCGGCCGGCCAACTACCCCGGCGCCCCTGGGCGCGGCCGGGGGATCGCCGCCACCCCCGACGGGCGGCGGCTCGGGGTGGTGAACCTCGAGGGCCGGGTCTTCATGAAGGCGCTCGACGATCCCTTCCGGGCAGCCGAGGCGGAGATCGCCGCCCTGCGGACCGAGGGGGTGACCGCGATCCTGGTCGACATGCACTGCGAGGCGACCAGCGAGAAGAACGCCATGGGCTGGTTCCTGGACGGGAAGGTTGGGGCGGTGCTCGGCACCCACACCCACGTCCAGACCGCCGACGCGCGGGTCCTGCCCGGCGGCACCGCCTTCATCACCGACGTGGGGATGTGCGGGCCCTGGGACTCGGTGATCGGGGTCCGCAAGGAGCTGGTCCTGGAGCGCTTCCTCACCCAGCGCCCCATCGGCTTCGAGCCCGCGCGGCGCGAGGTCTGGCTCCAGGGGGCCATCGTCGACCTGGACGAGGGGACCGGGACGGCGCGGTCGATCACCCGCGTCCAGGAGCGGCTGCCGGAGTAGCAGCCACGGCGCCCGCGCGGCGCCGGCCCGGGCTAGCCTTCGGCCACCAGCAGGGCGTGGTTCCGCTTCCCCTTCTGCAGCATCACGTAGGCGCCGTGGAGGAGGTCCGCCTCCCCGAGGGCGCGCTCCGGGGCGGCGATCGCCTCGCCGTTCACGAGGAAGCCCTTGCCCTGGATCCCGCGGCGGGCGTCGCCCTTGGAGCTGGCGAGGCCGGAGCGCACCAGGGCGTCGAGGACCGGGAGGCCGACGAGCTCGGCCCGGGGGAGCCGGACCGAGGGCAGCTCCTGGGAGAGCACCCGGAGGACCTCGGCCGGGGCGGCGCGCAGGTCGGTCCCGCCGAAGAGGAGCCGGCTCGCGGCCACGACGCTCGCCGCCGTCTCCTGCCCGTGGATCCGGGTGGTCATCTCCTCCGCCAGGCGGCGCTGGGCGGTGCGCCGCCCCGGGTCGCGCGCCTGCTCGGCCATGACGGCGGCGATCTCCTCCATGGAGAAGAAGGTGAAGAAGCGGAGCCAGCGCTCCACGTCCCGGTCGTCGCTGTTCAGCCAGAACTGGTAGAATTTGTAGGGCGAGGTCCGGGCCGGGTCGAGGTAGACCGCCCCCTCCTCGCTCTTCCCGAACTTGGCGCCCGTGGCGGTGGTGAGGAGCGGGAGCACGAGGCCGTGGGCGGCGGCGCCCTCCCGGCGCGAGATGAGCTCGGTCCCGGCGGTGATGTTTCCCCACTGGTCGCTGCCCCCCATCTGCAGCTCGCAGCGCTCGGTCTTCCACAGGTGCCAGAAGTCGTAGGCCTGGACCAGCATGTAGCTGAACTCGGTGAAGGAGATCCCGCTCTCCATCCGGCTCTTCACCGAGTCCTTGGCCAGCATGTAGTTGACGGTGAAGTGCTTGCCCGCGTCGCGGAGGAACTCCATCAGGCCCAGGGGGCGGAGCCAGTCGGCGTTGTTGCGGGTCCGGGCGGCGTTCGGGCCGTCGAAGCGGAGGAAGCGCTCGAGCTGGGCGCGCTGGCGGGCGGCGTTGTGGTCGATCTGCTCCAGGGAGAGGATCGGGCGCTCGGTCCGCTTGCCGCTCGGGTCGCCCACCATGCCCGTCCCGCCCCCGAGGAGCACGATGGGCGTGCCGCCGCTGCGCTGGAGCCAGGCGAGCCCCATCACCGGGACGAGGTTGCCGACGTGGAGCGAGTCGGCGGTGGGGTCGAAGCCGACGTAGCCGACCATCGGGCCCTGGGCGAGCCGCTCGGCGAGCCCCGGGGTGAAGTCCTGCACGAAGCCGCGCTCTGTGAGCGCCTCGAGGAGCGTGGGCATGGGCCGCATAGATTAGCGGATCTGGCGGCCGCGGTAGCCCTTCCCGAGCACGTAGACCTCGTAGGACGACTCGCGGGTGGCCTCCGGCCGGACCACCCGCACCTCGTCGAAGCGCCCCTGGAGCTCCTTCTTCAGGCCGGGGAACTCGCCCCCCATGAAGACCTTGGCCACGAAGGCCCCGCCCGGCGCCAGGGTCTCCTCCGCCACCGAGAGCGCCATCCGGACCAGCTCCAGCGAGCGGACCTCGTCGGTGAGCTTGATGCCGATGGTCTTCGGGGCCATGTCGCTGGCCACCAGGCGGAACGGGCGCGGGTGGAGCGCCCGGATGCGCTCCAGGGCGCCGGGCGCGAGCAGGTCCACCACCGCCGTCCGCACCCAGGGCTTGCCCAGGTTGCGGATGGGCTCGAGGTCGACGCCCACCGCCACGCCCTTCTCCCCCACCGCCTCGGCCAGGACCTGGAGGAAGCCGCCCGGCGCCGCCCCGAGGTCGAGGACCGCGTCGCCCTTCGCGAGCAGCCGGTGGCGGCGGAGGATCTCCTCGATCTTGAAGGCGGAGCGCGCCCGCAGCCCCTCCTTCTTCGCCTTGCGGTAGTAGAAGTCCTTCGGGTCGTACGGCTTCGCCATGCACCGCTCCGTTGCCGCGAGTGGGCGGCGGACGGTATCCTGCTCGCCGACGCCGCACAGTCAAGCCGACATGTCCCGAGCCCGAATCGCCCTCATGTGCGTTCCGCTCGCCCTGGGTGGCCTCGGGGTGAGCCTGTGGGCCACGCACCGGGTCCAGGTCCTCTCCGTCGAGCTGGAGGAGCTGGGCGTGGCCGGGCGGGCGGAGGGGTCCTCGTTCGTGGAGACGCTCCGCGGCGAGCACGCCGAGCGGCAGCGGGTGGCCTACGACCGCCGCCGGGCCATCGCCCTGGCGCTGGCGGGGGCGCGCCGCGACCGGCTGCTCGGGGTGCTCCTCGCCGGCGCGGCGGTCCTGGCCGGTGGTGCACTGTCGGTGATGTCGCGCATCGCCGCGGAGATCGAGGAGGACCGACGCCACCTGCGCGGTCAGGGCGTGGAACGGGGACCGGGCCGGTCCTGATGCCCGGCCGCATTGTCGATTGGAACGGTCCGAATTTCCCGAAGAAATCCGTGCCCCTCCCTTGACGCGACGGGGCCGGAAATGCGATCAGTCCCCCCGTCCCAGCCCGCCAACCGGCGTCGCGAAACGAGAGGAAACGAATGGCCCTGAAGATTACCGAGGAGTGCATCAACTGCGGCGCCTGCGAGCCCGAGTGCCCGAACACCGCCATCAGCCAGGGTGACGACATCTACAAGATCGATGCGGCCAAGTGCACGGAGTGCAAGGGCCAGCATGACTCGCCCGCCTGCGCCGGCGTCTGCCCGGTCGACTGCTGCGTGAGCTAGCGGCCGTTCGCGGCGGGAAACCCGCCCCGGCACCGTGGAATCCCGGGCCGGCGTCGCCGGCCCCCGAAGCGCCCCGCTTGGCCCTTGAGCCGGCGGGGCGTTTTCGTCTTATCCTGCGCCCGAGCCCGGCCGGATCCGCCCGCCCGAAGGGCGCGCCCCGGGAGACCGAACGAGAGGAGACCGCGATGGCCACGTTCATCACCGAGGAATGCATCAACTGCGGCGCCTGCGAGCCCGAGTGCCCGAACAGCGCGATCAGCCAGGGTGACGACATCTACGTCATCAACCCGGACCTCTGCACCGAGTGCGTCGGCTTCCACGACGAGGAGGCCTGCGCGGCGGTCTGCCCGGTCGACTGCTGCGTCCCGGATCCGAACCGGACCGAGACCGAGGAGCAGAACTACGGGAAGCTCGGGCGGATCCACCCGGACAAGCAGTTCCCGGCGCTCGGCGACCTGCCCGCCAGCCTCTCCCGCTTCCGCAAGGGCTAGCCCTCCCGGTCACGAGGCGTCACGCCCCGCGTGCCCGTCCGGCGCGCGGGGCGTTTGCGTCTATACACGGGGGACCGCCGCCCGGCCCGGGCGGCCGGCGCGCCGGAGGGCGCGGGAGGCTGCGCATGGAGACCGTGACCGGCGGGCACCTCGTCGCCCGCATGCTCCGCCGCGAGGGGATCCAGGTGGCCTTCACGCTCCCCGGCCTGCACGTCGCCCCCATCTACGCCGGCTGCGTGGACGAGGGGATCCGGCTGGTGGACACCCGCCACGAGCAGGCGGCCGCCCACGCCGCCGACGCCTGGGCCCGCCTCACCCGCGGGGTGGGGGTGGCGATCGTCACCGCCGGCCCGGGGGTCACCGACGCCGTCACCGGGGTGGCGAACGCCTGGGCGGCGAGCTCTCCCCTGGTGCTGCTCGGCGGCGCCGCGCCCACCTTCAACCAGGGGCGCGGCTCGCTCCAGGAGATGCCGCAGACCCAGCTCTTCGCCGGGATCACCAAGTGGTCGGACCGGATCCCCTCCCCCGACCTCGTCCCGAGCTTCCTCGCCCGGGCGTTCCGCCTGGCGCGCGCCGGCCGGCCCGGTCCGGTGTTCCTGGAGATCCCCTGGGACGTGCTCTCGAACGGCGCCGACGAGGGGCTGTTGCTCGCCCAGGAGCGGTACCGCACCGACGCCCGCTCGCCGGGCGATCCGGCGAAGCTCGAGGAGGCCCTCGCGCTCCTCGGGCGGGCGGAGCGGCCGGTGCTCCTCGGCGGCTCGTCGGTCTGGTGGGACGACGCGGTCGAGCCGCTCCGGGCGCTGGCGGAGCGCGCCGGGCTCCCGGTCTACCTGAACGGCATGGGGCGGGGGTGCCTGCCCCCCGATCACCCGGCCTTCTTCCAGGCCTCGCGCAAGGAGGCGCTCGCCCAGGCCGACCTGGTGCTGGTGGTGGGAACGCCGCTCGACTTCCGGGTGGGCTACGGGACCGAGCCGACCTTCGCCCACGGCGCCAAGGTGGTGCAGGTGGACGTGGACGCGGCCGACATCGGCCGGAACCGGCCCATCGAGGTGGGGATCGTGGGCGACGCGCGGAGCGTGCTCGCGGCCCTGGCCGCCGGGGCCCGGCCCGGCGCCGCCCCCGAGGGCTGGCGCCGGTTCCTCCGGGAGAAGGAGGCGGAGCGCGCCGAGCGGCAGCGCGCGTTCGAGGTGAGCGACCAGGTCCCCATCCACCACTTCCGGCTGGCGAAGGCGATCGACACCGTGGCTTCCCGCGCCGGGGACGTGACCTTCGTGGGCGACGGAGGGAACGTGGTGGCGGTGGCCGCCAAGGTGCTGCGGGTGCCGCGGCCGGGGCGCTGGCTCGACCCCGGCCCGCTCGGCTGCCTCGGGGTGGGCGCGCCGTTCGGCATCGCCGCCAAGCTGCTCGCCCCCGAGCGCCCGGTCTGCGTGATCCAGGGCGACGGCGCCTTCGGCCTCAACGGGATGGACTACGAGACCGCCCTCCGGTTCAGGCTGCCGATGGTGGTGGTGGTGGGGAACGACGCCGCCTGGGGGCAGATCCTGATCCCGCAGCGCGGGCTCTACGGGGAGGAGCACGCGGTCGCCACCCGGCTCGCCCCCACCCGCTACGACCGGGTGGTGGAGGCCCTCGGCGGCCGGGGCGAGCACGTGGAGCGGCCCGAGGACCTGATCCCGGCGCTCGAGCGGGCCTTCGCCTCCGGCACGGTGGCCTGCGTGGACGTTGCCATCGACCCCGAGGCGGCCGCGGCGGCGGGGGCGGCGGGGTACGCGGTGTAGCGGCGGCGGGTGGCGACGCCCTCCCCGGCGGGAGGCCTGGCGAGCGGGCCCGACCGTCCGGTCGAAAGGCCAGTTGACCCTGTGCTTTCGCGATGCTACGTATCCGCTCCCCGCAGTTCCCGGGGCGTAGCGCAGCCTGGTAGCGCACTTGCTTGGGGTGCAAGTGGTCGCTGGTTCAAATCCAGTCGCCCCGACCATCTGAAGGCCGCGACGTTGTTCGGGATCCCCGGCGCGTCGCGGCCTTCTCCTTTTGGGTATTCCGGCGCTTGCATTACCGGTGCATTAACTCGCGCCGGATCGAACGAGAGAGCCCGCTCGACGTCCTCGCGGAAGTCCTCGAGGTCGGTGTGGTCGTAGACGGCCGCGGTGATCTCGGGCGACGAGTGGCCGAGCGCGCGCTGGACGGCACCGAGGTCGACGCCCGCCTTCCGGAGCAGCGTCGCGTGCGTGTGGCGCAGGTCGTAGAAGCGGAGCTTCCGTGGGACCGGTGAGACCCACAGACGCATGTGACACTTGGGGCAGCGATCCTCGCTCGCCACCTCGCGCGTCTCCTCGTAGCGGCAACCCTGCCGGCGGCAGATGAAACGGTACCCGTCGACGACGCCGGCGCGCTTGAGCGCGCGGCGAAG
>DATKAL010000356.1:0-4199 GCA_035498135.1 Anaeromyxobacter sp. | reverse complement strand
CGGAGCGCCTGGCGCGGCGTCTCGCCCGGCTTGAGGGTGAGCCGCTGGGCGGCGAGCAGCGCCCGCGCCAGCTCCTCGCGGCCCGCGCGGTACGCCACCTCCTCGGCCGCCTTCAGGCTGCCGCGGCGCGCCCGCTCGTGCAGGTCCCGGAACGTCCTGAGCCACTCCGCCAGGCTCATCCGCGGCTCCCGGCGCCTAGAGCGCCTTCTTCAGCTCGGGGGCGGGCTTGAAGCCCACCGTCTTGGTCGGCGCGATCTGGATCTCCGCGCCGGTCTGGGGATTGCGGCCCACCCGGGCGGCCCGGCGCTTCACCACGAAGGTCCCGAAGCCGGGCATGCTGAAGCGCTTGTCCTTCCGGATGCCGCGGGCGAGGTGCTCGAACACCGCGTCCACGACCAGCGCGACCTGGCGCTTGGAAAGGTCGCTGTGCACCGCCTGGACCTTCTCGATCAGATCGGCCTTGGTCATGGATGCGCTGTCCCCGTTGGATCCCCGCGCGAACCTAGCGCCCCGACCCTGGGTCGTCAAGCCACGGAAGCCCTGGACGGCAGCGCGTTCCGCGCACCCTCTCCCTCAAGTGATCGAGAGCAATCGACGGGCCTGGTCGGGCGTGGCCGGCTCCCGGCCGGCGCGGCCCGCCGCAGCCACCGCGAGCGACACGAGCTCGTCCGAGCCCCGGGCCAGCACCCCCTTCGCCGCGTACAGGTTGTCCTCCAGGCCCACCCGCACGTGGCCGCCGAGCCGGAGCGCCAGCTCGGCGGTGGGGAGCTGGGCGCGTCCCACCCCGGCCGCCGACCAGGCCTGGGGCCCCGGCAGCCCCTCCACCAGGAAGCGCAGGTTGCGCTCGCCCGCCGCCATCCCGCCCGGCACCCCGAGCACGAACTGCACGTGGTAGGGGGGCGCGAGGTGTCCCTTCTCCAGGAGCCAGCGCAGGGTGTCGAGCATCCCGGCGTCGTAGATCTCGCACTCGGGGACGAGCCGGCGCGCCCGGAGCCGGGCCGCCACCACGATCAGGTCCGGCCGCCGGTTCACGAAGACGTCGTCGCCGAAGTTCATGGTGCCGAGGTTGAGGGTGCCCATCTCCGCCCCCTCCACGAGCGAGCCGAGCCGCTCCTCCAGCCCCATCCCCACCGCCCCGCCGGTCGAGCACTGGATCACCACCTGGCTCCCGGCGTCGCGGATCCGGTCGATGATCTCCCGGAAGTGCCCCCCCTCCTGCGACGGCCGGCCGTCCGGCCAGCGCGCGTGGAGGTGCACGACGGCCGCGCCGGCCCGGCCCGCGTCCACCGCCGCCCGCGCCACCTCGGCCGGGGTGTAGGGCACGGCCGGGCTCTGGGCGCGGGTCACCTCGGCGCCCACCACCGCCGCGGTGATGATCACGGGCTCGCCCAACCTCCACCTCCTCGCCCGGAGCGCTCAGCGCCCGAGCCGCTGCTTCTCCCGGGGCACGACGCAGGTGCCGCTCGCGCGGCAGACCACCACCGGCTCCGCCAGCAGCTCGGCGGCGGAGTCCGACAGGTCGTGGCGCGCGGTGATCACCTTCCGCGCCTCGAAGCGCATGGCGCGCGAGGTGGTCCCCACCCGGACGATCTCCCCCTCGGCCTCCACGAAGTCCCCGGCGCGTACCGGCGCGAGGAACTCCACCGAGTCGTAGGCGCGGAAGAGCCCCTCGTCCCCGTCGTGCCGCACGAGGAGCTCGGTGGCCAGGTCGCCGAAGAGCGCCAGGAGCCGGGCGCCGTCCACCAGGCCGCCGCCGTAGTGGGCGTCCGCCTGGGACATCCGGAGCCGGAGGGTGGCCTTGGTGCCGCTCATCGCTGCCGCTCCTTCCCGGCCCGTGCCAGGACCGCTCCGACGATGAAGTTCGCCACCTCGGACGGGCGTGTGCCCGGCCCGAACCCCGCGTCGTAGCCGAGCTCGAGCGCCAGGCGGTGGTCGATGCGGGGCCCGCCCAGGATGGCGGTGATCCGATCCCGGATCCCGAGCCGGGCGAGCGCCTCCGGGAGCTGGCGGGCGTTCTCCCGGTGGACGTCGCGCTGGGTGACCACCTGGGAGACCAGCACGGCGTCGGCGCTCCGCTCCTGGCAGAGCCTGGCCAGCCGCTCGTTCTCCACCTGCGCCCCCAGGTTGGTGGCGAGGAGGCAGGGGTAGCGCTCGAGCCCGTAGTCGCCGGCGAACCCCTTCATGTTCATGATCGCGTCGATCCCGACCGCGTGGGCGTCCGAGCCGGTGCAGGCCCCCAGGACCACGATCCGCCGCCCCAGCGCGTGCAGGGCGTGGGCGTTGAGCTCGTCGAACCCCCGCTTGCGGGCCACGACCTCCGGGACCTCCATCCTGCCGTAGTCCACCGCCACCGGGGTGCGGCCGTAGACCACGAAGAAGGTGTAGCGCTCCGCGGCCGGCTCCATCGCCGCCACGTGGACCTGCTCCAGCCCCATGCCGCGCGCCAGCTCGGCCGCCGCCGCGCGGGCTCGCTCGCCCGGCGAGACCGGGAGGACGAACGAGAGCTGGACCATCCCGTCGTCGCGCCGGTCGCCGTAGGGGCGCACGAGCTGGCCCGGCTCCCGCCCGGTCATGCCTCCCCCCCCATCCGCGCGCTGGCGGTGAGCGTCCGGAGCGCCTCCAGCGCCTCCGGGCTGGCCGGGCTCCGGGCGGTGAAGAACACCTGGACCTGGCGGGCGCCGTCGCAGGCCGCCCAGGCCCAGACGTGCCAGCCGGCCTGGTCGCCCTCCAGCGTGAGGGCCCGGGCGCCGGCGAATCGGGTCGGGTGGTGCCGGGCCCGCTCGAGCTGGTCCCCCCGGCGCAGCGCCTCCTCCGCCGACTTCATGCAGGCCGTCTCGCTGGCGAAGGGCTCCTCCGGGGTGGAGACCTCGAGCCGCACCCCGCCGCCCGCCCCCTCCAGCCGCAGGTGGCGCGGACCGCCCGACGGGGCCCAGCCCTCTGGCGCCTCGAAGCGAAGGCCGCCCACCTCGTACAGCAGCCAGCCCGCGCGTCCGGACGGCTCGCCCCGCGGCGTGGGCTCGAGGGCCTCCCGCACGCCGGCGCACCCGAGGGCGAGGCCGAGGACGAGGAGGAGGCCGAGGCGGCGGCGGCTCATCGCCCCTCCATGAGCTCGAGGAAGGGGTTGAAGTAGCCGGGCGCGCGCTCCACCACCCCGGACAGCCCCTTGCCGCCGTCCTCGGCGCGGGCCACGTCGCCGAACCGGGCCTTGCCGATCGCCTTCATCAGCCCGTCCTCCGCCACCTCCTCGAGGAGGGAGAGCGCCCGGCCCAGGGTCTCGTTCGCCCTCCGCTCCACCAGCCCGCCGGGCCGGAAGGAGATCTCCGCCCCCATCCCGTGCCAGGCCCGGTAGACGTAGCCGGCGGACTTGAGCGCCACGTAGCGGTCCATCAGGAGGGGATTGTGCATCGCCTCGGTCATCATTCCGAGGAGCTGGATCCCCTGCCCGGTCACCCAGGAGACCACGTCCGCCATCACGTCGTAGGCGTGGCTGAAGAAGATGTCGCCCTGCTTGTGCTTGGTGGGGGGCATGTACTTGATGGGCGCGTCGGGGAAGAGGGTCCGGACGAGGAGCGCCTGGGCGAGCTCCCGGGCGATGGTGTCCTCGCGGGCCGGGTCGATCTCGAAGCTGTGGCCGAGGCCGATCAGCCGGTCGGGGAGCCCGGCCCGGCGGGCGAAGCTCTCGTTCACGAACTGCGAGGCGATGACGGTGTGCGCCGCCTCGTCGGCGTCGGCGGTGGTGATGTAGTTGTCCTCGCCGGTGTTGATCACCACCCCGGCCAGGGCACAGATCCGGCGGGAGAAGTCCTGGTCGCAGAGGGTCCGCCTCATGTTGATGTCGCGGAAGAGGATCCCGTACATCGCGTCGTTGAGGAGCATGTCGAGCCGCTCCCAGGCCCCCGCGAAGGCGATCTCCGGCATGCACAGGCCGGAGGAGTAGTTGGTGAGGTGGACGTAGCGGCGCAGGCGGCGCGACTCGTCGTCGAGCGCCTCGCGCATGATCCGGAAGTTCTCCTGGGTGGCGTAGGTGCCCCCGAACCCCTCGGTGGTGGCCCCGTGGGGCACGTAGTCGAGGAGCGACTGGGCGGTGGAGCGGATCACCGCGATCACGTCGGCGCCGGCCTGGGCGGCGGCCCGGGCCTGCTCCACGTCGTCGTGGATGTTGCCGGTGGCGACGATCAGGTACTTGTGTGGCCGGGGTC
>DATKAL010000355.1:0-2271 GCA_035498135.1 Anaeromyxobacter sp. | reverse complement strand
GCGCGCGGGACCGCGGGCGCGCCGCTCGCCGGAGCGGGCCGCGGGGCCTGGACCGGCGCCGGGCGCGGGGCGGCCGCCGGCGCGGGGGGAGCGGCGCGCGGCGCGGGCGGCGGCGCACCGCCCAGCTGCCGGTCCACCGCGCCCAGGATCGCCTCGGGGCGTCCGTCCCAGCGGACCGCGTCGACCCCGAGGGCGCGCAGCGCCGCCTCGGCGGCGGCGTGCTCCGCGGCCACCCCGGCGACCACGCGCAGCCCGCCCTCCTTCACCAGCCGCTCGATCTGCGGGAGCGATCCCTGGCCGAGGTACTCCACCACCGCCAGCCCGCCCCGGGCGCAGAGCGCCAGCGCCTGGCCGGGATCGGCGGCGATGCGCGGGCGGACGCCGACGCGCGTCGTGAGCGGCGCGAGCAGCGCCACCGCGAACGGCTTCGTGCCCGCGAGGACCGCGTCGATCGGAGCTTGGCTCATCTCGGGGTGGAGCCTCCTCGCAGTCCTTCATGTTACCCCGGCGGAGGGCCACGACACAGGGCCCGTCGCTGCGCCGAGAACATGGCACACGTTCGCCCACCGTTCGAGTGGGGGTGCGCGCCGTTGACACCTCCGGGACGACCGCCTAGGTTTACGCCCTCTCCCCCGGCTTCCCTCCGAGACCGCCGCAGCGCCGAAGCCCCGGCCCGCCCGCGCGGGCCCCCTCCCAGAGAACCGACATGCCCGCCGCCGCACCGACAGCCAGCGCGCACGCCCCGTCCAGCCTCACCGAGCTCAAGCACCGCAAGGTGGCCGAGCTGGCGCAGCTGGCCCGCGACCTCAACGTCGAGGCCGCCTCGGCGATGAAGAAGCAGGACCTCATCTTCGCCATCCTCCAGGCGCAGTCGAAGGCGGCCGAGGAGGCCAAGGAGGAGATGGAGGTCGGGGGCGAGGGCACGCTCGAGGTGCTCCCGGACGGCTTCGGCTTCCTGCGCAGCCCCGATTTCTCCTACCTGCCCGGCCCCGACGACATCTACGTCTCGCCCTCGCAGATCCGGCGCTTCAATCTGCGGACCGGCGACACCCTGCGCGGCACGGTCCGCCAGCCCAAGGAGGGCGAGCGCTACTTCGCCCTGCTCAAGGTCGACTCGATCAACGGCGAGCCCCCCGAGGAGAGCCAGGACAAGGTCCTCTTCGACAACCTCACCCCGCTCTACCCCACCCAGCGCCTCCGCCTCGAGCACGAGCCGCAGGAGATGACCACCCGGGTGGTGGACCTCTTCTCCCCCATCGGCAAGGGCCAGCGCTGCCTGATCGTCTCGCCGCCGCGCGCCGGCAAGACCGTCCTCCTCCAGAACATCGCCCACGCGGTCACCACCAACCACCCCGAGTGCACCCTCATCGTGCTGCTCATCGACGAGCGGCCCGAGGAGGTCACCGACATGGAGCGGACCGTCAAGGGCGAGGTGGTGGCCTCGACCTTCGACGAGCCCGCCACCCGGCACGTGCAGGTGGCGGAGATGGTGATCGAGAAGGCGCGCCGGCTGGTGGAGCACAAGAAGGACGTGGTGATCCTCCTCGACTCGATCACCCGCCTGGCCCGCGCCTACAATTCGGTGGTCCCGCCCTCCGGCAAGATCCTCTCCGGCGGCGTCGACTCGAACGCCCTCCACAAGCCGAAGCGGTTCTTCGGGGCGGCCCGCAACATCGAGGAGGGCGGCTCCCTCACCATCATCGGCACCGCCCTGGTCGACACCGGCAGCCGCATGGACGAGGTGATCTTCGAGGAGTTCAAGGGCACCGGCAACTCCGAGATCGTGCTCGACCGGAAGCTCATGGAGAAGCGCATCTTCCCCTGCATGGACATCGGGAAGAGCGGCACGCGCAAGGAGGAGCTCCTCCTGCCCGCCGACTGGCTCTCCAAGATCTACATCCTGCGCCAGACCATCCTGAACGGCCTCGACAACGTCGAGGCGATGAAGTTCATCCTCGACAAGTTCCGGCAGGTGAAGAACCACGAGGAGTTCTTCAAGATGATGGTCGGCGGGGGGAAGTGAGCGGGGCGCGCCCACGCGCCACTTGACGCAACCCCCCGATCCGACTAGATCCCGCCGTTCCACAACCGGGCCCGGACCATCGCCCCCGCGGCGATGCAAGCGGCCCAGAGGCGAACATGAAGGAAGGCATCCACCCCGACTACAAGGCCGCGAAGATCATCTGCAACTGCGGCAACGTCATCGAGACGCGCTCGACGCGCGGTGACTTCCACATCGAGATCTGCGCGAACTGCCACCCGTTCTTCACG
>DATKAL010000354.1:0-4486 GCA_035498135.1 Anaeromyxobacter sp. | reverse complement strand
GTGGAGGCGCTGGGGATGGCGGTGGCGCTCGCGCCGCGCCTGCCGCTCGCCATCGCCGGGCTGGTGGTGCTGGTGCTCGGGACCTTCACCGCCCAGGCGGTGGCGCCGGCCTTCGTGAACTCCACCGCCCGGCAGGCGAAGGGCGGAGCGAGCGCGCTCTACCTCACGTTCTACTACGTGGGCGGCACGCTGGGCGCCTCGCTCCCGGGCCTGGCCTGGCGCTCCGCCGGGTGGCCGGGGGTGGTCGGGGTCTGCGCGGCCGCGGTCGGGCTCGGGCTCCTCGCCAACGCGCTCCTGTGCGGCCGTGCCCCGCGCGCCCTCCCGCTGCGCTAAGCTCGCGCCCCCAATGGCCGGAGGAACCGTGGATCCGAACGCGCTCGGGGTGGTGCTCGCGATGCTGGTGGACCGGAACGGGAAGCCGGTGCCGGGAGGCTCGGCCCGCGGCCAGCTCTACGCCAGCGGGGAGGGGCTGGTGGTCCTCCGCCCGACGGCGCGGGAGGAGCTGCTCCACCGGGCCGGGACCGTGCTCCTCGCCGGCTCGGTGGTGGCGGTCGTGGCGAACGTCTTCACCCTGAAGAGCATGGCGGTGATCTGGGCCGCCGCCGCCGCCCAGGCGATCTACTGGTTCGCGCTCCCCGCCCGCCGGCGGGCCCTGGAGCCGGTCCCCCTCGGCGCCGAGGCGCTCGAGGCGGCCCGCCACGCCGGCAGGGCCGCCCTGGCCGTCCCGGCGGGCGCGGTGCTCCGCGCGATCCCCCCCGAGCCGCCCAAGCAGGGGTTCCGCAAGCCCGCCCGCTTCGAGCTCGCGGACGGCGCGCTCGACATCTACCTCTCCCAGGAGCAGTTCGACGCCGCCCGGGCCGCGCTCGGGCGCTGAGGGCTCCTCGAGCGGGCTCGCGCCCGGGAACCCCGCTATGAGGTACGGCATGCACCCCCTCGCCCTCGCCCTGGCCCTCGCCGCCGCGCCCGGCCCCACCGGCGCCGCCCCGGCCGCCTTCTCCGACGACTACGCCGCCGCCCTCCAGGCGGCCCGGGCCCGGCACGTCCCGCTGCTGGTGGACGTCTGGGCCCCCTGGTGACCGAGCTGCCGCTTCATGCGGGCCTACGTCCTGCCGGACGCCAGGCTCCGGAAGCTGGCCGGGCGGTTCGTCCGGCTCGACGTCGACACCGAAAAGCCCGCCAACGCCGCCTTCGTCGAGAAGTACCCCATCGACGCCTGGCCGACGCTCTACGTCATCGATCCGGCCACGGAGGCGGTGGTGATCCGCTGGGCGGGGACGGCCACCGTCGAGCAGATCGCCCAGCTCGCCGGCGAGGGCGAGCGGGCGCTCCGGGCCCGCGGGGCCTCGCGCGCCGAGGAGGCCCTCGCCCGCGCCGATCGGCTCGCCGGGGAGCGGAGGCACGCCGAGGCCGCCGCGGCCTACCTCGAGGCGCTGGAGGCGGGCGGTCCGGCCTGGTCCGGCCGGGAACGGGCGGTGGAGGCGCGCCTGCAGGCCCTGGCCTTCGCGGGGGACGCGGCCGGCTGCGCCGCGGCGGCCGAGCGCGACCTCCCCACGCTCCACTCGCCTGCTGCCCGGGCCCTCGCCGCCAGCGCGGGCCTCGCCTGCGCCCTGGAGATCGAGGGCGAGGAGGCGCGGGGCGCCGCCCTCCGGGTCCTCGAGCCGGCTGCCCGCCGGGGGCTCGAGGCGCCCGGGCTCCTGGCCGACGACCGCTCGGGGCTCTTCGAGGCGCTCGCCGGGGCGCGCGAGGCGGCCGGCGACCAGGCCGGGGCGCGCGCGATCGGCCGGCGCTGGCTCGCGTACCTCGAGGCAGAGGCGGCGCGGGCGCGGACGCCGCTCGAGCGCTCCGGGCTGGACGGGCAGCGGGTCTCGGCCGCGATCCAGGCGGGCACGCCGGAGCGGGCCCTCGCGCCCCTCCTCGCCTCCGAGCGCGATCTGCCCGGCGAGTTCGCCCCGGCCGCCGCCCTGGCCCGGCTCCACCTGGAGCTCCACCAGCCGGCCGAGGCGCGCGCCGCCGCCGTGCGGGCCCTGGCGCGGGCGGAGGGGCCACGCCGGATCCGGGTGCTGGTCCTCCGGGCCCGGGCGGAGCGGGAGCTGGGCGAGCCTGCCGCGGCGCGCGAGACGCTGGCGCAGGCGGTGCGGGAGGGAGAGGCCCTCTCTCCGGCCCTCCGGCCCACGGCCTGGATCGCGGCGGCCCGGAAGGAGCTGGCCTCGCTCGCGCCGGTGCAGGACTAGAGGCGCTCGACGCCGGCTCAGCCGCAGGGGTAGAGCGACTCGGTCAGCCACCAGCGCCCGCCGTCCCGGCTGAAGCAGAAGGGCACCCCGGGGGTCGTCACCCCCTTCGT
The DNA here is from genome assembly GCA_035498135.1 of Anaeromyxobacter sp. Lineage (GTDB taxonomy): Bacteria > Myxococcota > Myxococcia > Myxococcales > Anaeromyxobacteraceae > Anaeromyxobacter. Next base: position 2,145 of record DATKAL010000354.1, on the reverse strand, counting down.
CCGGAAGTCGAGGCAGGGGCGCCCCTCGGGGCCGGCGAGCCGGTCCGGCTGGAACGAGACCACCACCGCCAGATCCTTCGCGGCCGCGAGGAAGGCGCGCAGCGAGGCAGGGGGGCCGGGCGGCGGCGGCCCGGGGGGGCCGAACACCACCCCGTGCAGCCAGCTCGCCGGGGCGCGGAGGTCCCGGCTCACGCGGGCCTTGGGGACCACCTCCCCGGCGCAGCGCAGGCCGCCCGCGGGCACCCGGGCCAGGATCGGCCCGGCGTCCCCGGCCTCGATCGCCCGCTGGAGCTCGCCGCCGATGGCCACCAGCTCGGCCGCGATCCGGGCGCGCGAGACCTCCAGGGGATCGACGGCCGCCGGAGGGGTGGCCGCCGGCGGCGAGGGATCGGCCGCCGGCAGGGCGAGGCCCAGGGCCGCGAGGAGGGCGCGCACGCCTCCGAACCGTAGGCCGGTCCGTCCGCGGCCGCAACGTCACGGGATCCGGTAGCGGAGGAGGTGCGCCTCGAGCGGGCCGTTCCACAGCCGGTGATCGATCTCCGGACGGAACGGGATGGCGCGCTCGAGGAGGGGGTTCCCGGAGAGGAGCAGCACGGTCCAGCCGTGGTGGCGGGCCAGCATCTCCCCGAGCCCCCGGTAGAACCCCCCGAGCTTCCGCGAGGCCACGCGCTCCCCGGCCGGGCCCGGCGCCTCGCGCCCGCCGCCGAGCCGCTCGCCGTACGGCGGGTTGGACGCGAGCGTGCCCGCCGGCGCGATGGGGGCGAGGTCGCGCGCGTCGCCCTCCTCGATGGTCACGTCCGCCGCCACCCCCGCCGCGGCGGCGTTCCGGCGGGCGGCGACCACCGCCTTCGGGTGGGAGTCGCGGGCCAGGATGGGAGCCGGCGCGCGGGGGAGGGCCTCCGCTCGCGCCTCGGCCTTCATCCGGTCCCAGGCCGACTGGGGACCGCCGCGGTAGCTCGGCCAGCGCTGGAACCCGAAGGCCCGACCCAGGCCGGGCGCGATGCGGCGCGCGCGGAGCGCCTGCTCGATGGCGAGCGTCCCCGAGCCGGCCATGGGGTCGACGAAGGGCAGGTCCGGATCGGCGCCCCCGAGGAGCAGGACGGCCGCCCCCAGCGTCTCCTTGAGCGGGGCGTCGGTCATGGCGGCCCGGTAGCCCCGGCGGTGGAGCGGCGCGCCCGCCAGGTCCAGGGAGAGGGCGGCCTCGTCGCGGGCCAGGTGGAGGACGATCCGGACATCGGGGTCCTTCGGGTCCACGTCCGGCCGGGCGCCGAGCCGGTCGCGGAGCACGTCGACGGCGGCGTCCTTCACCTTGAGCGCGGCGTAGCCCGAGTGCGTGAGGGTCGAGGAGGAGACCGTCGCCTCCACCGCCAGCGTGGTCCGTACGTCGAGCCAGTCCTGCCAGGGGACGGTGCGCGCCCCCTCGTAGAGCGCGGCGGCGTCCGGCGCCGGGAAGCGGGCCAGCTCGAGGAGGACGCGCATGGCGGTCCGCGCGTGGAGGCAGGCCCGCATCCCGGCCTCGAGCGGCCCCTCGAACGAGACCCCGCCCCGGCCCCCGCGCACGCTCGCGAGGCGCAGCGCGGCGAGCTCGCGCCGGAGCGCTCCCTCGGTGCCCTTCGCGCAGGTGGCGAAGAAGTGCAGGCGGGCGCCGGCCATGGGAGGTCAGCGCGGCGGCGCGGCCCCGGCGGCGAGGGGGGGCGGCGTGGGGGCGGGGATGGAGCCGCTCTCGCGCTCGAAGACGCCGATCCGGAAGGAGCCCTTCGCCTCGCGCTTGGCGGCGTACATGAGCTCGTCCGCCCGGGCCATCAGGTCGTCCACGTTGCGCGGCGGGGAGAGGAAGACCGCCGCCCCGATGGAGAAGCCCACCCGCCAGCCGCCGTGCCGCTGCATGGCGGCGACGAGCGTGGTGCGGAGCCGCTCCAGGAGCACCTCCGCCTCGACCACGTCGGTCTCCGGGAGGAGGAGCCCGAACTCGTCCCCGCCCAGCCGGGCCACCGAGTCCACCGCGCGGGTGGCGTTGCGCAGGGTCTGGGCGGCGGTGGCGAGCAGGGCGTCGCCCTCGGCGTGGCCGAGCCGGTCGTTCACCAGCTTGAAGTCGTCGCAGTCCACGTAGACGACGGTGAGCGGGCGGCCGTGGCGCCGGGCGCG
>DATKAL010000353.1:0-19719 GCA_035498135.1 Anaeromyxobacter sp. | reverse complement strand
GGCGTCGGCCGCGCCCTGATGGACGAGGTGGCCGAGGCGGGGCGGCGGCGCGGGGCGGCCCTCGCCACCCTCGAGGTGCGGCGCTCCAACCTCCCCGCCATCGCGCTCTACGAGTCCCTCGGCTATCGCCACGTCGGGGTCCGGCCGAACTACTACGCGGACGAGGGCGAGGACGCGCTGGTGATGCTCCTCGATCTCCAGGCCCCCGGCGAGCGCCGCCGGTGACAGGCGCCCCCCCGTGGTGTAAGGGACGGCCCCCATGCTCTGGCCCACCCTCCGCGCGATCCTCTTCCGCTTCGACCCCGAGCGCGTCCACCACCTCGCCCACGCGGCGCTGCGCCGGGTGACCCCGGCCGCGGCCAGGGCGCGGCGGCCGCGGCCCGCGCCCGAGCTGCGCGTCCGCTGCCTGGGGCTCGACTTCGACTCGCCCCTCGGCCTCGCGGCCGGCTTCGACAAGGGCGACGCCTCGCTGGCCGGCCTGTTCGCGCTCGGGTTCTCCCACGTGGAGATCGGGACCATCACCCCCCGGCCGCAGGCGGGGAACCCGCGCCCGCGGCTGTTCCGGCTCCCCGAGCACCGGGCGATCGTCAACCGGATGGGGTTCAACAACGCGGGGGTGGAGGCCTGCGCCGCCCGGCTCGCCGCGCTGCCGGCCGGGGCCCGGCTCGGCCCGGTGGGGCTCAACGTGGGGAAGAACAAGGCCACGCCCAACGAGGAGGCCGCCTCCGACTACCTGGCCTGCATCGACCGGCTCCACCCGTTCGCCGACTACCTGGTGGTGAACATCTCCTCGCCCAACACGCCCGGGCTGCGGCAGCTCCAGGAGCGGGACCAGCTCGACCGGCTGCTGCGGGCCTGCGTGGCCGGGCTCGCGGAGCGGGCGCCGGGCAAGCCGCTCCTGGTGAAGCTCGCGCCCGACCTCGCCCCGGAGGCGCTGGACGAGGCGGTGGACGTGGCCGTCGCCGCGGGGGTGTCCGGGATCGTCGCCACCAACACGACCCTGTCCCGGGTCGGCGTCGAGCGCCACCCGAGGGCGAAGGAGGCGGGTGGGCTCTCCGGCGCGCCGCTCGAGGCGCTGGCCACGGAGGTGGTCCGGCGGGTGGCGAGCCGCGCGGCGGGCAGGCTCCCCATCGTGGGGGTGGGGGGCGTGATGGGACCCGAAGGGGCATACGCGAAGATCCGGGCCGGCGCTTCCCTGGTCCAGGCCTACACCGGCCTCGTCTACGGCGGCCCGGCGTTCGTGAAGCGCACCAACGAGGGGCTGGCAGCCCTGCTCGCCCGGGATGGGTTCCGAAGCGTCACGGAAGCCGTCGGCGCCGACCTCAGGGTCGGTACGGGGAAGAGGGCGGGCTGAGCCAGGGAAGCGAGCGAGCCCCTGGCGTGTTTCCACCCGCCCGGGGAGGTTGCCTCGACCTCGGCCGACCCGCTGACGCACCGCGTTGGGGCGTTGCCTGGATAACGCGACGCGTTAGAATGCGACTGCGCTGGTAGGGGGACCGGCGCGGATTCGAACCCGGAGGTCGGACAAATGGCCGAGGTGCAGAAGGCAGATGTGGGACGTTCCATCAAGGTGCCTGAATTCCTGAGGGAACCGCTCGAGGCCGCACAGGCTCGGCTCGAGCACCTGGAGGAGGAGGCGCAGCGCGTCCTGAAGGATCTCATGGTCAAGGGACGTGCGAGCCGGAAGGACATCGAACAGATCGTGCACCGCCTGTCGAAGCAGGACTGGACCTTCCCGGAGATGAAGCACCGGATCGAGAAGCTCCGGGGCCAGGGTGCCGAGCGCGCCGCCGAGTGGCGCGACAAGGCGGAGACCTTCCGCGCCGAGGCGCTGGAGCGGATGGTGGAGCTGCAGGGGAAGGCGGTGGCCTTCCTGGGGGTGGCGACCCGCGAGCAGGTGGAGGAGCTCTCGAAGGAGCTCGAGCGGCTCGCGAAGCGGATCGAGAAGAGCGAGAAGGCGCGGCGCGTCAGGAAGAGCCCGAAGTCGGCGGAGGTGTAGGGCCATGCCGGACATCCAGACGATCTTCAAGGAAGCCTGGTCCACCGCCCTCGCGGGGGTGAACGCCGCCGAGCAGGAGGCCGAGAAGGTGCTGGCCCGCATCGCGGACGCGGCCGGCTTCTCGCCCGAGGACGTGCGCCGGCACGCCCGCGAGTTCGGCGAGCGGCTCACCAGCCAGCGGCGGGAGCTGGAGAAGGCCATCGACGACGCGGTCCGGCGCACCGCCAACCGGTTCCGGATCCCGACCCGCGAAGACATCGAGACGCTCCGCAAGCGGCTCGACGCGGTCGCGGAGCGGGTGGACGCGCTCTCGCGCGAGGAGCAGGCCCCGGCGGAGGCTCCGGCCCCGGCCGAGGTCCAGGGGAAGGGGAACGCGTAGTGCGGGCACCGCGGCTCGCAGGGGTGGTGGGGAGCGGTCTGGCCGTCGCCGTGTGGGCGGCGGTGGCGGCGTTCCCCACCCCGCTCTCGGACGAGCCGCGGCCGGCCTGGGCGGACGGGTGCGCACCGGAGCGGTGCGAGCCGGGTCCGCCCGGGCTCCTGGATCAGGTCGACGCCCGCCTGGCGCTCCGCATGCCGCGCCTGGGCGACGCCGACCGGCTGCGGCTGGCGCGGACCGTGGTGGAGGAGTCCTCCCTGGCGCGCCTCGACCCGCTGCTGGTCCTCGCCCTGATCGAGGTCGAGTCGTCCTTCGTGCCGGGCGCCCGCTCGGTCGCCGGGGCCCGGGGCTTGATGCAGCTCCGCGAGGCCACCCTGCTGCGCGAGGCGGAGCGCGCCGGCCTGGACCGGCCGGATCCCGCGGACTCGGTGGCCAACGTCCGGGCCGGAGTCCGCTACCTGCGCCGCCTCGTCGACGCGTTCGGCCGCGAGGACCTGGCGCTGATGGCGTACAACGCCGGCCCGAACCGGATCCTCGGCTACCTGCGCGAAGGGGAGATCCCGCTCCGCTTCCGCGGCTACCCGCGCCGGGTCAAGGCGGAGTTCCGGCGGCTCCGGCGCGAGCTCGGCCAGGCGCCCGCCGAGGCGGCGGTCGCCGAGGCCGGGGTGGCGCGCGTCGGCGGGTGAGGGTAAGAAGCCCGGGCCGGCGCCCACGCCGGCGGCGCATGCGGGTCACCGAGATCTTCTTCAGCATCCAGGGCGAGGGGACGCGGGCCGGCCTGCCCTGCGTCTTCGTCCGCTTCACCGGCTGCGACCTCCGCTGCGTCTACTGCGACACCGCCTACGCCTTCCACGGCGGCCGGGAGCTGTCGCGGCCGGAGATCCTCGCCGAGGTGGAGCGGTTTCCCTGCCGGTTCGTGCTGCTCACCGGCGGGGAGCCCACCCTGCAGCGCGAGCTGCCCGAGCTCACCCGCGAGCTGCTCGCCCGGGGCTACGTGGTGGCCATCGAGACCCACGGCCAGCGGCCGCTGGGAGGGCTCCCCGCCGAGGCGATCCGGATCGCGGACGTGAAGACGCCCGGCTCGGGGGAGCCGGCCCGCGAGCTCGGCTGGCTCGAGGCCCTCCAGCCGCACGACGAGGTCAAGTTCGTGGTCTGCTCCGAGGCGGACTTCCGCTGGTCGCTGGAGGTGGTCCGCCGTCACCGGCTCGAGGGACGGGTTCACGTCCTCTTCTCCCCGGCCTGGGGCCAGGTCGTCCCCCGCGAGCTCGCCCGCTGGATGCTGGAGGCCGGGCTCGACGCCCGCCTCTCGCTCCAGGTCCACAAGGTGATCTGGGGGCCGGACGTCCACGGGGTGTAGGCCACTCGGCCCCCTTTCTTGACGCGCCCTGCCGCGGGGGGCTAGGAAGGCGAAGGGATGCGCCCACTTGCCCTCGCCCTCGCGGCCGCCCTGGCCGCCGCCGCCCGCCCCGCGAAGGCGGGCCCCTCGGTCTCGCTCAACGGCGTGGCCATCGACGGCGTCACCTCGCAGCGCTTCGAGAACGCGACGGTGGTCATCGACGAGCGGGGCGACGTCCACATCGAGGCGAAGGGCTACGCGGTCCGCGCAGGCGGCGCCGCCCCCGCACCCGCTCCCGCGGTCCCGGGCAAGCTCACCCGCCGCTACTTCCTGGTGACCGAGCACGACGCCCCGGGCACGCAGTACGACCTGGCGATCTTCATCAACTCCCAGTGGATCCGGGAGGTCAAGGCCACGGAGCCGCAGGTGGTGATGGAGGTGACGCGCTACCTGCAGCCCGGGCACAACAAGGTCGTGGTCGCCGCCACCAAGCACATCGCGGGCGACCGGCTCGCCTACGGGAAGGACGTGAGCCTGCGGCTGGTGGTGGGGGAGGGGAGCGTCGGCGGCGATCACGTGCTGATCGACAACCCGCTCCTGGAGATGCGGCGGACCGCGGCGGAGATCGACGATCGGACCGAGGAGTACGTGCTCGACGCGCGCTAGCGCCGGAGGGAGACGTGTTCAGGCCGGAGCCCAGCCTCACCCACGTGGCCACCACCCGGGAGCAGGTGGTCGCGATCGTGGAGAGCATCAACCAGCCGCAGGTGTCGATCCCGGGCAAGGCTTCCCAGACCGTCCTCGGCCACCTCTGCGGGGTGCGCAACCCGAACGGCAGCTTCTCGATCTACGTCGGGCTCCACCTCCCCCGGACCGGCGAGAACGTGGTCTACGTCCACGATCGCCGGCAGCTCGGGGTGGACGACTACCGCCAGGTGGAGGTGGAGGGGCTGCAGTTCCTCGAGTCGATGGGCTTCATGCTCGACAACCTGAACTACCGGAACCTGGCGCCCGAGATGCAGGAGCAGACGCTCCAGCGCATCCCGCTCTTCTCGCCACCCCGCCCGCCCTCGGCCGCGGCCGCCGGAGCGGCGGCCGCCGGCTCCGGCCGGGCCGCCAGCGCCGACGCCGCCCACCTGGCCCGCCTGCTCGCCGCCTTCTGACCATGCCCCTCCGCCGCCTCGCCGTCCTCGCCGCCGCGTTCCTCGCCTGCGCCCACGGCCCCACCCCGAAGGAGCGGCAGTCGGCCGAGATCCACCACGATCTGGGGGTGGACGCGCTGCGCGCCGGGCGGGCCCAGGAGGCGCTGAAGGAGTTCGACGAGGCGATCGCCATCAACGAGCGGTTCCCCGAGGCCCACCTGGGCCGGGGCCTGGTCCTGGAGCTGGCCTTCGGCCGGACCGACGAGGCGGAGAAGGCCTACCGCCGCGCGATCGCCCTCCGCCCCGGCTACTCGGAGGCCCACAACGACCTGGGGCAGCTGCTGGCCAAGAGCGGGCGCTACCCCGAGGCCGTGGCGGAGTTCGACGCCGCCCTGGGGAACATGCTCTACAAGGAGCCGTGGGTGGCCCGCTGCAACAAGGGCGTGGCCCTCTGGCGGATGGGGCGGACCGACGAGGGGTACGCCGAGCTCCACGCCTGCCTCGCCTCAGCGCCCCGGTTCTGCGACGGGCGCCGCGAGCTGGGCCGGGCCCTGCTGCACGACGGGCGGACCAAGGAGGCGGTCGACGAGCTCGGCACCTACGCCCGGTTCTGCGACAAGCGGGCGGACGCGCACTGGCAGCTCGGGCTCGCCCAGATGAAGGCGGGCGACGTCGCCGGCGCCCGCGAGTCCTTCCGGCGCTGCACGGAGCTCGGGGAGGGGACGAACGAGGGCGAGGAGTGCCGCAAGAGCCTCGCGCTCCTCCAGTGACGCCATGACCGCGCCCATCCCCGTCCCCGAGGACCGGCTCCCCGCCTTCGGCCGCTGGCTGGCGCGGGAGCGGGAGCTGCGCGGCCTGGCCCGCGACGAGGTGGCCCGCGCGACCAAGCTCGCGCCGGGCGTGGTCGAGGCGCTCGAGTCGGGCGAGGAGGGGCGGGTGCCGCCGCGGGCCTACGCGGTCGGCTACCTGCGGGCCTACGCCTCGGCGGTGGGGCTCGACGCCGACGAGGTCGTGCTCCGCTACGAGGAGGCGGCTGGCTCGGCCGAGGCCGGGCTCCGGCGCGCGGGAGGCCGGTCCCGGGCCGGCACGGTCCTGGGGATCTCCCTGGCATGTATCGCCGCGGCGGTGGTCGCCTGGGCCCTGCTGCGCCGCTGAGTCTCTCCGAGCGTTTGTCCCGTCCCCTTGGTACAATCTCCTGCGCCGGTCCGCCTGCGCGGGCCGGGGGCTGAAGGGGGCGGCGGTGTCACCGGACGGGAAGATCCTCGGCCGCGTGGAGCGCTATCTGGCCGGGCTTCCGGCTGGGCTCGACTCGTTTCCGGAGTGCATGGCCAAGGGCGCCCTGGTCCGCAACCTGCTCGAGCGGGAGGTGGTGCACGTCCTCCTCCCGAAGCTGCCCGAGCCCCTCCGCGCGCTGGCCGAGGATCCCCCCATCGGGAGCGAGTGGATCCCCGAGGTGCACTTCGGCTCCCTCCTCCTCGCGGTCGCCGACGCCCGCGGCCTCGACGACGACGGCCTGCTCGCCTGGACGCGCGACCGGAACCGCTCGCTGTTCCGGAGCCCCGCCTACCGGATCCTGATGAGCGTGGCCTCGCCGGCGCACCTCCTCCGCTTCGCCGGCGCCCGCTGGGGCAACTGGCACCGCGGCTCCACCCTGGAGGTGGAGGGGATCGCCGACGAGGGCGTCCGCGCCGCGCTGCGCTTCCCACCCACCCTCTTCGACGGCGCCCTGGCGGCGGTCTACGGCGAGGCCTTCACCGCGGCCCTGGAGATGGCCCGGGCGTCCGCGCCCCGGGTGCAGGTGGTGACGGAGGAGCCCGGGCTGGTGCGCTACCTCGCCTCCTGGGAGTGAGGCGCGGCGCGCTCGCCCCGCCTCCGGTAGGATCCCGCGCCCGTGGAGCGCCTCAAGCTGAACGCCCTGGTGCTGCGCGTCGTCGACACCGGCGAGTCGGATCGCGTCGTCACGCTGCTCACCCGCGAGCGGGGCAAGGTCTCCGCCTTCGCCCGCGGCGCCCGGGCCTCGCGGCGCAGGTTCGGCGGGGCGCTCGAGCCCTTCACCCTCCTCGTCGCGGAGGTCCGCGAGCGGGCCGGCGCGGAGCTGCTCGGGCTCGACGCGGTCTCGGTCCTGCGCCCCTTCGGCGCCATCCGCGGCGACCTGGCCCGGATCGCCTGCGCCGGCTACGCCGCCGAGCTCGCCCGCGAGCTGGTCCGGGACCACGAGCCGCACGAGGACCTCTTCGACCTGCTCGCCGCCTACCTCGGCCTGCTCGACGGGGCGCCCGCCCGCCCGGCCGCGCTCAGGGCCTTCGAGCTCGGGGCGCTCCGCTCGGCCGGGCTGATGCCGCGGCTCGACGCCTGCGCCCGCTGCGGGGGTCCGGTCGGCGACGGCCCGCTCCGCTTCGACCCGGAGCAGGGAGGGGCGCTCTGCCCGGCCTGCGCGCCCTGGGCCGCGCCGGGCGCGCCGGCCCTCTCCGCCGCGGGCGCCGCCGCGCTCCTCCGGCTGCAGGAGGGCGGGCTCGCCGCCGGCGCCGCCGAGACGCTCGCGCCGGCGGCGGGGCGCGAGCTCCGCGAGGCGCTCACCGCCTTCCTCGAGCACCAGCTCGGCCGGCGCCTCGCCGCCCGGCGGTTCCTCGACGAGATCGGCCCGCTGCTGGGCGACTGAGCGAAAATTCCGTTTGACATCCGCGCCCTTAGCGCCCTACGGTGCAGCGCTCCCGGGCCCTTCTCGCCGCGGGCCGCGCCCCCGGCGCGGCGGCGCGGCCCCCGGACGCGAGAGAGGACGCGCGTGTACTTCCAGGACCTGATCTTGAAGCTCCAGTCGTACTGGGCGAGCCGCAACTGCATCCTCGCGCAGGGTTACGACCAGGAGGTCGGCGCCGGGACCATGAACCCCGCCACCTTCCTGCGGGTCCTCGGGCCCGAGCCCTGGAACGTCGCCTACGTCGAGCCCTCGCGGCGCCCGGCCGACGGGCGCTACGGGGAGAACCCGAACCGCCTCTACCAGCACCACCAGTTCCAGGTGATCCTGAAGCCCAACCCGCCCGACGTCCAGGAGCTCTACCTCGGCTCGCTCCGCGCCATCGGCATCGACCCGAAGGCGCACGACATCCGCTTCGTGGAGGACGACTGGGAGAGCCCCACCCTCGGCGCCTGGGGCCTGGGCTGGGAGGTCTGGTGCGACGGGATGGAGATCACCCAGTACACCTACTTCCAGCAGGCGGGCGGCTTCGAGGTGAAGCCGGTGGCGGCCGAGCTCACCTACGGCCTGGAGCGGATCGCCATGTACCTCCAGGACGTGGAGAACGTCTTCGACGTCGACTGGGTGAAGGGCGTGAAGTACCGCGAGGTGTTCCACCGGAACGAGGTGGAGATGAGCACCTACTCGTTCCAGAAGTCCGACCCGAAGATGCTCTTCCAGCTCTTCGACGTGTACGAGGCGGAGTGCCGGCGGCTGATCGGCGAGAAGCTCCCGCTCCCCGCCTACGACTACTGCCTGAAGTGCTCGCACGCCTTCAACAACCTGGACGCGCGCGGCGCGATCAGCGTCACCGAGCGGGCCGCCTACATCGGCCGGGTGCGGGCCCTGGCCCACGAGTGCGCCAAGGGCTACCTGGACTCGCGGGAGACGCTCGGGTTCCCGCTCCTCCCGGCGGGGCAGCGGAAGGCGGCGGTCGAGGCGGCGCGGGTGGCGCGCGAGGCGCGGGAGAGCAAGTGACCATGGCGGACCTTCTGTTCGAGATCGGCGCGGAGGAGATCCCGGCGGGCTTCGTCCCGCCGGCGCTCAGGCAGCTGGAGGAGGACCTGGCCCGGGCGCTCGACGAGGCCCGCCTCGCCCACGGCGAGGTCCGCGCGGTCGGCACGCCGCGCCGGCTGGCGGTCTTCGCCCGCGACGTGGCCCCGCGCCAGACCGACGCCAAGTCGGAGGCCTTCGGCCCGCCGGTGGCCCAGGCCTACGACGCGGAGGGGAAGCCCACCCAGGCGGCGCTCGGCTTCGCCCGGAGCCAGGGGGTGGACCCGTCCGCCCTGGTCCGGGCCCGGACGCCCAAGGGCGAGCGGGTGGCGGTCACCAAGGTGGAGAAGGGGCGCAAGGCCGAGCAGGTCCTGCCCGCCCTCCTCGAGCGGCTCCTCGCCGGCCTCCGCTTCAAGAAGGCGATGCGCTCCCGCTACGACGAGGTGACCTTCGCCCGCCCGGTCCGCTGGCTGGTGGCGCTCTACGGCGGCCGGCCGCTCAAGGTCCGCCACGGCGAGGTGGTCTCCGGGAAGGCGACCTTCGGCCACCGCTTCCTCGCCCCGCGCGCCATCCCGCTCAAGGGGACGCCCGAGGACTACCTGGCGAAGCTCCGCAAGGCGCACGTCCTCGCCGATCCGGCCGAGCGCCGGGCGGCGCTGGAGGCGGAGCTGGCCCGGGCCGGGAAGGCGGCCGGCGGCGTGGTCCGGGAGGACGCCGCCCTGGTGGAGCAGGTCCTCCACCTGGTGGAGGAGCCGACCGCGGTGGTGGGCGAGTTCGAGCGGTCGAACCTCGAGCTCCCGCCCGAGGTCGTGATCTCCGAGATGCGCAACCACCAGCGCTACTTCGCGGTGGTGGACGGGAAGGGGAAGCTCAAGAACCGCTTCGTGGCGGTCTCCGGGACCCGGGTCCGGGATCCGCGGGTGGCGCGCCACGGCTACGAGCGCGTGCTCCGCGCCCGGCTGGCCGACGCCCGCTTCTTCTTCGAGGAAGACCGCAAGCGCCGCCTCCACGACCGGATCGCCGACCTCGGTCGCCGGACCTTCCAGGCGAAGCTCGGGAGCGAGCTCGAGCGCACCGACCGGATCGCCAAGATCGCGGCCGGGCTGGCGCGGGCCCTGGGCAAGGACGAGCTGGTGGCGGACGTGCTCGAGGCGGCCCGGCTCGCCAAGGCCGACCTGGGCACCGGCATGGTGGGCGAGTTTCCCGAGCTGCAGGGGATCATGGGGGCCCACTACGCCCGGTTGGAGGGGATGAAGCCCGAGATCGCGGAGGCGATCGAGGACCACTACCGCCCCATCGGCGCGGCCGAGGAGATGCCCCGGGGCGACGTGGGGGCGCTCGTCGGCCTGGCCGACCGGCTCCACTCGCTGGTCGGGATCCTCGGGGTGGGGGAGAAGGCCACCGGCGCCGCCGATCCCTACGGCCTGCGGCGAGCGGCCATCGGCATCCTTCGCCTCCTCCTCGCCCGGGGCTACCACCTCTCGCTCGCGGCGGCGGTCGAGCAGGCGCTCGACACGCTGCAGGGCGCCCGCCTGGCCGCCGACCGGGCGGTGGTGGCCACCCAGGTGCTGGAGTTCGTCCGCGGGCGCACCAAGGCCCTCCTCGGGGAGGACCACGACGCCGACCTGGTGGAGGCGGTCCTCTCCGCCGGCTTCGACGACGTGGTGGACGCACGCCGGCGGCTGGAGGCGCTCGCCGAGGTGAAGACCCGGCCCGACTTCGCCCCCCTGGCGGTGGCGTTCAAGCGGGTAGCCAACATCCAGGAGAAGGCGGGTAGCGCGGGCGGGGTGGTGGACGCCGGCCTGCTCGCCGACCCGGCGGAGAAGGAGCTGCACGCCGCCCTGGAGCGGGTGGAGCGGGAGGTGGGCGCTCGCCGGGCCGCCCGCGACTACCCGGCCGTGCTCCGCAACGTCGCCACGCTGGAGCCGCCGGTGGCCCGCTTCTTCGACGAGGTGCTGGTGATGGCGGACGACCCGGCACTCCGGGCGAACCGGCTCGGGCTCATGAAGCGGGTCGGGGCGCTCTTCTCCGACCTGGCCGACTTCCGGAAGATCCAGGCCGAGCTCCCGCAGGCGCAGAAGGCCTGAGGGGTGGGGATGTCCTTGACCGCTTCCCGGGGCCGGGGCTACGGTTCGCCCCCTCCCGTGCGCTCCCCCCTCAACCGGATCGGTCTCCTCGCGCTCGCGCTGGCGGGCGCCTGCCGCGGGGGGGCGATCCCCGACCCGGCTCCGGCCGATCGCCTCGCCTACCCGACGGCGATCCAGTACGTCGCCCCGCCCACGGTCGAGACCGGCCGGCTCCTCATCGCCTCCTCCAACTTCGACCTCACCTACGATCGGGACGACGGGGCGGCGGTCTTCTCGCTGCCGCTGGCGAGCCAGACCAGCGCGCAGTCCCCCCTCCAGGATCCGCTGCTGTTCCGGGTCCCCACCTTCACCGGCCAGCTCACGGTCTGGGACCCGACCACCTGCGGCGCCACCGGGCGCCAGCCCCTCGTCTTCGCCCCCACGCGCACCGACGAGTCGCTCCACGTCCTCACGCTGGGGACCGACGGCTCCTTCTCTTGCGGCCTGGGGGGCGGCCTGACGGGCTGCGCGCTCGGGCCCGCGATCCCGGGCGTCATCCAGCCCTTCTACGTGGCGGTCTCCTGCGCCCCGGGGCGGCCGAGCCTGGCCTGGATCGGCTACCTGAGCGGCACCCCCGACGTGAGCTGGCTGGCGGTGATGGACCTCTCGAGCTTCCGGCAGTACCCGGTCGCCATCCCCTGGGGAACGCCGGCGGGAATGGCCTACGACCCGCTGCACGACCGGCTCTGGATCGGGATCCAGAACAACCTGAACTACGCCCCCCTCCGATGGATCGACCTCGAGGGAGGCGCCTGCGACCTCACCCAGGTGGAGAGCGCCGGCGGGTGCCACCAGGGCGCCTACAACCTCTTCAGCGACCTGCGCGGCGCGGACTTCGGCGGGATCGCGCTCGACAACCCCGACGCCCATGGCGAGCACCACCGGATCTACGCGGCGATCAAGCTCTACAACGCCGACGCCTCGGCGACCGTCGGCTACCGCTACGGCGGCGACGTGGGGGGGGCCATCGCGGTCTTCGACGTCGCCGAGGGGCTGCTCGATCCGGTGGTCACGCTGGAGCGGGTGATCCCCGTGGGCATCGGGATGAGCGAGATCCTGGTGCTGCCGCCGCGCCCGGGGAAGCGCGACGTCGTCCTGGCCACCGCCTTCGAGGACGGGCTCCTCGCCGTCTACGACGACGACGCGGGGACGATCGCCAAGCTCTACGCCAAGGACCCGGTCACCGGGATCCCGATCCTGGGGCGGCGGCCGTACGCCATGGCCCTGAACCCCAACCTGGCCTTCGACGCCACAGGGGGGAGCCCCATCGTCTACGTGGCCGCCTTCGACGAGAGCGTGGTCACGCCCATCCGGATCCCGCTGGCCTCTCCGGCCGACGCCGCCTTCGTCGACGCGAGCGGCAACCCGTCGTGGCCGACGGGCTCGATCTGCAACACGACCCCGTCCGACCCGAGCTGCACCCCGGCGGCGACCGTGCCCTGGTTCATCGGGGAGCCGCGCCTATGACCCCCCGCGCCCACCTCGCCGCCCTCGCCCTGGCGCTCGCCGCCTGCAACAGCACCGGCGGGGGCAAGCCCGCCGGGATGGTCCGACCCACCGCGGTGGCGCCGTTCTGGGGGTACGCGCCCTCGAGCGCCCTGATCCAGCCCTACCTGGCGGTCTCCAGCCCCGGCCGCGACGAGCTGGTGCTGATCGACGCCGTGACCGACCAGGCGGTGCTCGCCCCGGTCATGCTCCGGCCCCTCGCCGTCCCCGTCCCGGAGCCGGAGCCGACGCTCCTCGCCTCCTGCGCGCTGGGCGACGACGTGCCCACCGGCGGCACCCCCGGCTCGACGAACCACCTGCCGGACCTCCTGGTGGCCGTCTCCTCCGGCTCCTCGGTGGTCCAGGTGATCCGGACCTGGACCCCGGAGGCGGTGGTCGACCGCACCCTCGACCTGGGCGTCGAGGATCCGTCGCTCCTGGGCAGCCGGGTCCTCGCCATGGTCTGCGCCACCGTCCCGCCGCCGGTCGCGGCCGGCCAGGCCCAGGCCCGCCTGATCCTCTCCCTCGCCGGCGGGCGGATCGCGGTCGTCGGGTTCAGCCGGGCCACCGACGGCAGCAACAAGATCGCGCCGGTGGCGACCGGGGGGCCGACCGTCCTCTGGCACGACTTCGGGTTCGACTCCGTCTCGCTGGCCGTCCCCTACGACTCGGTCAACCTCATCCTGAACGGCGACGGTACCGCCTCGCCGCGGGCCGGCTCGCAGCTCCCGCCTGCGGCGAACAGCTACCTGACCGTGCCGTTCCCGGTGGATCAGACGAGCCTGTTCGCCGCCAGCCCCGACCCGATCCCCGATCCGGCCTTCCCCGGGGCGTACGGGGCGGCGAGGCTGGACATGTCGGCCAACCCCGCCGACCCGTCCACCTGGACCGTCTCGCTCCTCTCCACCGGGACCGATCCGTCGCGCGGCATCCCCACGCGGCTGGTGGCGGCGTGGACGCTGGTGGAGTGGAGCCTCCAGCTCGACCTCAGCCCCACCGGGCCGCTGCCGGACGGAGCGCTCTTCCAGGGGCAGGCCCTGGGCCAGGACGTCGCCCAGCCGGGCGGGCCCGCTGGGACGCCGGTCGAGCGCGTCTACGCGGTCCTCGACGAGAGCTACCGGCGCCCCGGCTTCGACGGCGGCGGCTGCGGCCCGCTCGAGGAGGTGCCGTGCGGGGTCGCGGTCCTCGACCCGACCCTCGCCGCCCCGGTGGCAGGCCGCGGCCACATGCCGGCCGATCCCTCGGGCACCGGCCCGTTCCTCCGCCCCATCGCCATCCCCGGCCGTCCCCTGGCGCTGGCCATCGCCCCGCCCCAGCTGGAGCCGCTCATCACCGATCCGACCCAGACCACGAACGCCCTCTACCCGTTCCGCGGCGGGCTCGTCGCGGTGGCGGCGGTGAACGGCGTCCTCCGCAGCGACGCGGTGATGGCGGTCCCCGCCGCCGACGGCCTCACCTACGTGGTCGATCTGTCGCGCTGGGCGGTGCCCAGCGAGATCTCGCTGGTCCACGGCGGGGCGCGCACCCGGCCCTTCAGCGCCACCGAGGTGGACAGCGGGACCGGGGCCCGCCTGGGCCTGTGGAACCGCAACGTCGTGGACCTGAACGGCAACCTCATCCCCTTCGCCGTCTACAACTCCGAGGGGGACGCCACCGACGCCGTGGTCGTGACCCCGGGCTTCACCAACGACCGGACCTGGCAGGTGTCCTACCAGGGGATCCTCCCCGGGCTCGGGGTCCGGCGCGGGGTGACCGAGGCCTCGACCGATCCCAGCGGCCCGGTCCTGCTCGCCCTGCAGCCTCCCGGGACGCCCACCTCGGCGGTGCGGCTCTACGATCCGCAGCTGGCGATCCACTCGGCCCAGGACTTCCCGGCCGAGCCCGGCGACCGCGTCCTGCTCTCCTTCCCGACCAGCGTCCCCGCCGCCTGCCCGCCCGCGTCCCTCTCCACCGCGCTGGTGTCGGTGCCGGTGGAGGCGAACGTCGCGGCGCTGCTCCCGCCGGACGCCGCCCACCCCGGCGGCTCCGTCGTGCTGAAGCAGTGCGGCCTGGTCGCCACCGGGGATCCGAGCGACGCCAACTGCGCCTCCGCCGCCTGCCTCGCCGCGCTCGCCCCGGCGCCCCCAGCCCAGGTCGAGGTGATCGCCACCATCCGGGTGAGCGGCTACCTGCTCGCCTCGAGCTCGGCGGAGTACGGGGGACGGCCGACGCCCAGCCCGGGCGGCCTGACGCCGGCGGCGTACTACCTCTCGTACTTCGACTACGACAGCACCGGCGGCGTCGTCGGCCCCGTGGACGAGGTGGCGCTGGAGGCCGGCTGCGGGCTCCTGCCCTGGCCGCTCCTCGCCCCGGGCGCCTACCCGGCCTGCGGGACCGCGTGTCGCCAGCAGTGCGAGCGGCTCATCCTCGCCCGGCGGGCGCGCCGCCTCTTCATCCCCTACGAGCGGTGCAAGCGGGAGGACGAGGACAACCCGACCGGCTCGAACGAGGACCTGTACTGCCGGCAGTCCGTGCCGGTGGCGCAGGACCCGTTCCCGCTCGGCTTCCCGACCATCCCCACCTCGTCGTCGTCGGTGCGCGTGCAGGGGATCGGCGGCGCCGGCGCCGCCCTCGCGTTCGAGCTCGGGCTGGTGCCGGGCGGGACCACGGCGGTCCCCACCACCGTGCCGGTCCGGGACGCCAAGTTCGAGATGGTGGTCACGAGCGGCATCCTCCCGATGTACCGCCGCGCGCCCAGCGGGACGGCCGGCTCGGCGGAGCTGCCCGGGACGCCGGGCGTGCTCGATCGCAGCCCGTGGAACCCGGGGGACCAGACCTACTTCCTGGTCCCCTACGTGGACGGCCACGTGCTCGACTTCCGGGCCGGGGCGTCCTCCGCCCAGGTGGGCGTGATCCGCTGACAGGGGCCTACCCCGGCAGCCTTCGCCCCGACCGCCCCTTCTGGTACCTTGGCGGTCGGGGGGAGCTCCGGCGGAGGTCCCTGTGAAGTCGCTCCGGCAGGTCGCGATCGCCGATCACCTCTGGGACGCCCTCGAGCGGATGGCGGAGGAGATGGGCTCCGACCGCGACGGGCTCGTGAACCAGGCCCTCCACGCCTTCGTGCGCGCCAACGGGTTCCTCGTCCCCGCCCTCCCCGGCGCGGAGGCGGGGCCCGAGGTGACGCCCCGGGCCAGCGCCGCCGAGCGGCAGGCGGTGGCGGCCAAGGTCCTGGAGACCGCCGCCCTCCTCGAGCAGGCGATCCGGGAGCCGGCGCCCGCCGACGGACCCCGCTCGCTGGTGCTGGTGCGGGAGGACGGGGCCGAGATAGAGGTGGCGAAGGACCGCTTCCTCATCGGGCGAGGGCGCCACTGCGATCTGGTGATCGACTCGGGCAAGGTCTCGCGCGAGCACGCCGCCATCCTGCGCGAGGGCGAGGCCTGGTTCGTGGAGGACCTCGGGTCGGCCAACGGCACCTGGCACCGCCGGGCGAGGGTCCAGCGCCACCGGATCTCGGACGGGGACGAGTACTACGTCTGCGCCGAGCGGGTGCGCTGCCTGCTGCGCTAGCCGAGCGAAGGGCGACCGCCCTGGTGATCGTGCCGCCGCCGGCCCCCCGGCGGACTTTCCCGCTGCCGGCCGGCCGGGGCGAGGCTATCGTTGCGCCTCCATGCCGACCCTGACCCTCATCGACGGCTCCGGCTTCGTCTTCCGCGCCTACCACGCGCTCCCGCCGCTCACCACCACCAGGGGCCAGCCCACCCACGCCGTCTACGGCTTCACCACCATGCTCCTCAAGGCGCTGCGGGAGCGGTCGCCCACCCACGTGGCGCTGGTCCTCGACGCCGCCCGGCGGACCTTCCGGCACGAGATCGACCCCGGCTACAAGGCGAGCCGCCCCGAGGCGCCGGACGACCTCAAGGTGCAGTTCCCCCTGGTGCGCGAGGTGGCGCGGGCCCTGCGGGTGCCGGTGGTGGAGGAGGCGGGGGTGGAGGCGGACGACGTGATCGCCACCCTCGCCCGCCGGGCCCGGGAGAGGGGCTGGGAGGTGGTGGTGGTCACGGGCGACAAGGACTTCGCCCAGCTGGTCGAGCCCGCGGTCACGCTCTACGACCCCATGGCCGAGGCGAGCGGGCGGGGAGGGTGGACCGGGCCGGCGGAGGTGGAGAAGAAGCTCGGCATCCGCCCGGAGCAGGTGGTCGACTACATGGCCATCCTCGGAGACAAGATCGACGACGTGCCCGGGATCCCGGGGGTGGGGGAGGTGACGGCCGCCGCCCTGATCCGCCGCTTCGGCACGGTGGAGGAGATGCTCCGCCAGCCGGGCGAGATCCCCGGGGCAGTGAGCCGGGGCGGGGAGAAGCTCAGGGAGAAGATCGTCGCCGGCGCCGAGCGGATCCGGAAGAACCGGGAGCTGGTCCTGCTCCGCGCCGACCTCCAGCTCCCCTACGATCCCGAGGCGTTCGCCCGCCAACCCCCGGACGACGCCCGGGCGCGCTCCCTCTTCACCGAGCTCGAGTTCTCCCGGCTGCTCAAGGACCTGCCCGCCCCGCCGCCCACCGCCCGCGCCGAGCGGGTCGAGCTGCTCCGCGATCGACCGGCCCTGGAGGCGGCCGTGGCCGGCCTGGTGGCCGGCGGCGAGGCCGGCGTCGTCCCGGTGCTGGCGGGCGAGGCCCCGCGCACCGACCCCCTGGTCGGCCTTGCGCTGGCGGGCGGCGGCCGGGCCTTCTACCTGCCGCTCGCCCACCGCTACCTGGGGGCGCCGCCGCCGTTCCCCGCCGAGGCGGCGCGGGAGGCGCTCCGGCCCCTGATCGAGGGCGAGGTGAAGAAGCACGCCCACGGGCTCAAGGCCGCCTTCCACGCCCTGGCCGGGCTCGGCCTGGCCTGGCGCGGGCCCGGGCTCGACACCGAGCTGGCGAGCCGGCTGCTCCTCCCCACCCGGCGCGAGCACGCCCTGGCCGACGTGGCCCGGGAGCGGGTGGCCTGCGAGCTGCCGCGCGACCCGAGCGGCGGCGACGCGGCCCGGCGCTCGGAGCGCGTGCCGGTGGAGGGGATCGAGGTCGAGCGGGCGGCGGAGTGGGCGGGCGCCTGCGCCGCCGTCCTCCCGGAGCTGGCGAAGGCGCTCGTCCGGGGGCTGGAGGAGGAAGGGCTGGCGCGGCTCCACCAGGAGGTGGAGCGCCCGCTCGTCCCCGTGCTCTTCGAGATGGAGCGGGCCGGGATCGCCGTGGACCGCGCCGCCATGGAGGGGATGAGCGCCGAGTTCGGCAAGGCGATGCAGGACCTGGAAGCGCGCATCCACGCCGCGGCCGGCCACCCCTTCAACATCGCCTCCACCCGGGAGCTGGCCCAGGTGCTCTTCGCCGAGCTGGGGCTGCCGGTGACCAAGCGGCTCAAGACCGGCCCCTCCACCGACCAGGACGTGCTGGAGAAGCTGGCCGAGCAGCACCCGTTGCCGCGGCTGGTGCTGGAGCACCGCGCCCTGGCCAAGCTCAAGGGCACCTACGTGGACGCGCTCCCGCAGCTGGTGGACGCCCGCGACGGCCGGATCCACACCACCTACCACCAGGCGGGGGCCGCCACCGGACGGCTCTCCTCGACCGATCCCAACCTCCAGAACATCCCGGTGCGCACCGAGCTCTCGCGCCGGATCCGGGCGGCCTTCGTCGCGCCCCCGGGCCGGCGGCTGATCTCGGCCGACTACTCCCAGATCGAGCTGCGGATCCTGGCGCACTACTCGGAGGACCCGGCGCTGCTCGAGGCCTTCCGCAACCGGGAGGACGTCCACACCCGCACCGCCGCCGAGACCTTCGGGGTGGCGCCCGACGCGGTCACTCCGGAGATGCGGCGGGTGGCCAAGGTGCTCAACTTCGGGATCGCCTACGGGCTCTCCGCCTTCGGCCTCTCGCAGCGGCTCGACCTCCCCGGGGCGGAGGCGCAGGGGATCATCGATCGCTACTTCGCCCGCTACGCCGGGGTCCGGGGCTACGTCGCCTGGGCGGTGGAGGAGGCGCGGAAGAAGGGCGAGTCGCGGACCCTCTTCGGGCGGGTGCGGGCCATGCCCGAGATCTCCTCGCGGAACCCCGGGCTCCGGAGCGCCGCCGAGCGGACGGCGATCAACATGCCCATCCAGGGGACGGCCGCCGACGTGATCAAGATCGCGATGGCCCGGGTCCACGACGCCCTGGCCCGGGAGCGGCCGGAGGCTCGGCTGCTCCTCCAGGTGCACGACGAGCTGGTGGTCGAGGCGGCCGAGGGCGAGGTGGAGCCGGTGGTGGCGCTGCTCCGCCGCGAGATGGAGGGGGCGGCGACGCTCAAGGTGCCCCTCGACGTCGAGGCCGGCCACGGGCGGAGCTGGGCGGAGGCCCACTGAGGGGCCGCACGGGCAGTCCTGCAAGGTGATCGAGCTCGCCGGGCCGCGCATCTCCGGAGGCGCACGCCGTCCAGCAGGTGCGGTCCTCGCGGCGCCGGATGGACGCCGCGCGAATCGGGGTGCCCTACTCCTCGGCCGTCCGCTTCCGTCCGGGCATGAGCTGCACCGCCTCCTCGCGGGCCGGCTCGCGGAAGGCCTCGATCAGCTTGAGGTGGCTCTCCACCAGCGTCCGGACGTTGGTCTCGAACTGGAGCCGCTGGCGCTTGAGCTCGTTGATGTCGTCCACGATCCGCAGGAAGCGGGCGTGGGCTCCCTGGACGATCTTCTCCGCCTGGAGCTCGGCGTCGGAGATGGTGATCTCCGCCTCCTTCCGGGCCGCCTCCCGGATCTCCTCGGAGGCCTTCTGCGCGGTGACCAGCGTCTCCTGCAGGGCGCGCTCGCGCCCCTTGAACTCGAGGATCTCCTCGGCCTTGCGCTGGTTGTCCTCCCGCAGGGCCAGGTTGTCCTTCACCAGCGCCTCGAACTCCACCGCCACCAGGGCGAGGAAGGCCTCCACCTCCTCGGCGTCGAAGCCGCGAAAGGTCTTGCGGAAGGTCTTCTGCGTGATGTCGAGGGGGGTGATGTTCATGGGTCGCTCCAACCCGCCATGATACCGGCCTCGCCCCCGGTGTCCATTTCGCCCGCCCACCTCCGCCCACACGACCCCCGAAGGGCGAGACTGGCGAGGGAACGCCCTTATCTTCAGGGGGATAGGCCAGCGGCGCCCCATGCCTCGCGCACCGAGAGAGAAGCCCCCGGGCCCCATCCCCGCCGCCGCCGGTATCGCGGGGGCGGCGGCGGCCGTCGCCGGCGCCGCGGGCTGGGCGGCCGGCGCGGCGCCCCGGGCGTGGGCGGCGGGGGGGCTGGCGGCGGGGGTGGCGGCCGGGATCGGCGCCGGGCTCGCCCTCCTCCCGGCGTGGGCGAAGGCCCGGGGGCTGGGGGCCGAGGCGGCGCGGCTGCGGGAGGGGCGCGAGGAGGAGCGCCGCGCGGAGGCCGCCGAGCGGCGCGCCCTCTCCGACGCCCTGGCGGCGGCGCGCGAGGAGGTGGCGCGCGCCCGGCGGGCCCGCGACGAGTTCGTGGCCATCGTCTCGCACGAGCTGCGGACGCCGCTCAACACCGTCCTCGGCTGGGCGCGCCTCCTCC
>DATKAL010000352.1:0-8456 GCA_035498135.1 Anaeromyxobacter sp. | reverse complement strand
GTCCTGCTCGTCGCGGCCGGCGCCGGCGGCGCCTGGCTGTACACCTCGCGGAGGCCGCAGGCCCCGGCGCCGCCCGCCCCGGCCGCCGAGCCCGCGCCCGCCGCCCCCGCGCCCGAGACGGCGGTCCCGGCCGGAGCCGAGCCACCCCCGGCCGCGCCCGCGCCCGGCGCGGCGACCCCGGCCGCTGCCGCCCCGCCCGCCGAGCCGGCGCCCGCCCCCGCCACCGCGCCCACGCCTCCGCCCGCCCCGCGCGACGACGAGGCCGAGTACAAGCGGATCCTTGCCCAGGCCGAGCGGAAGTACGAGAGCGGCCGGTTCCTCGACGCCATCGGCGACTACCGCCGCGCCACCGCGCTCCGCTCCACCGCCCCCGCCCACGTCGGCCTCGCCCGGGCCCTGTACGACGCCAACCGGTCGGCCGAGGCGCTCAAGGAGCTCTCGGTGGCCGTGCAGACCGACGCCCGCTACGCGCCCGCCTGGCTGCTCCTCGGCGAGATCCACCAGGGCGAGGGGCGGATCGCCGAGGCCCGCTCCGCCTACGAGCGCTTCCTGACGCTCTCCCCGAAGGGCGAGCAGGCCCGGGCGGTCCGGGAGATCATCGCCAAGCAGCTCCAGTAGCCCGGGGCTCGCGCCGCGGCGGGCGGCGGGTTAAGTTCCGCGCCCGTGCCCGTCCGCGTCCTCGCCATCGAGAGCTCCTGCGACGAGACCGCCGCCGCGGTGGTGGAGGACGGCCGTCGCGTCCTCTCCGACGTGGTGGCGACGCAGATCGAGATCCACCGGCGCTGGGGCGGGGTGGTCCCGGAGCTGGCCAGCCGCAACCACGTGGTCCAGGTGATGCCGGTGGTCGACGAGGCCCTCTCCCGGGCCGGGATCGGGCCGGAGCTCCTCGACGCGGTGGCGGTGACCTCCGGGCCGGGGCTGGTGGGGGCGCTCCTGGTGGGCGTCCAGGCGGCCAAGGCGCTGGCGCTCGCCTGGGGGAAGCCGCTCGTCCGCGTGAACCACCTCGAGGGCCACCTGGTGGCCGCCTTCCTCTCCGAGCGGCCGCCCGCCTTCCCCTACCTGGGGATGGTGGTCTCGGGGGGCCACACCTCGCTCTACGCGGCGGGCGGCTTCGGCGACTACCGGCTCCTCGGCCAGACCCGCGACGACGCCGCGGGCGAGGCCTTCGACAAGGGGGCGAAGCTGCTCGGCCTGCCGTACCCGGGCGGCGTCGCCATCGACCGGCTCGCGCGGGAGGGGGACGCGGCGGCGGTCCGCTTCCCGAAGGCGATCGTGAAGGGGGCGGACCTCGACTTCAGCTTCTCCGGCCTCAAGACCGCCCTCCTCCACCACGTCCGCGCCCACGGGGTGCCGGAGGGGAAGGCGCTCGCCGACCTGTGCGCCAGCTACCAGGAGGCGATCGTCCGCGCCCTGGTGGAGAAGGCCTTCCGGGCCGCCCGCCGGCTCCAGTTCGAGCGGCTGGTCCTCTCCGGCGGGGTGGCGGCGAACGGCCGGCTCCGCGCGGCGGTGACGGCGCGGGCGGCCGAGTACGAGGGCATGGAGGTCTTCCTCCCCGCGCCCCGGCTCTGCACCGACAACGCCGCCATGATCGCGGTGGCCGGGACGCACGCGCTGCTCCGGGGCGAGCGGGCCGGGCCCGACCTCGCCGCCGATCCCGCCTGGAGGCTGTAGCCGCGGTAGGATCGGGCGATGGAGCGCCGCTTCCCCGCCCGCTGGGACCGCAGCCTGACGATCTCGACCGCGCTGCTCCTCGCCCTGCTCGCGGCGGTGGCGGGGTTCACCGCCCGCGCCATGATCCAGGCCCGGGCGCCCGGGCCGCTCGGCGGCCTGGTGCCGGTCCTGCTCGGGACGCTGGTGGCGGTGGTCTGGGCGCTCGCCCCGCGCGCCTTCGTGCTCGGGCCGCGGGAGCTCCGGGTGGAGCGGAACCTCGGGCCGCCGGTCCGGATCCCGCTCGCGGAGATCCGGACGGCGGGGCTCCTTCCCCCGGGCGCCCTGCGCGGCGCCCTCAAGGTGGCGGGGACGGCCGGGCTCTTCGGGCACTACGGCCGCTTTCGCTCACGCGCCCTGGGAGGCTTTCGCCTCTACGCCACCCGGCGGGAGGGGCTGGTGGCGGTCCGGACCGCCGCCGACACGTTCGTCCTCTCCCCGGAGCCGGCCGGCGGCTTCGCGGAGGCGCTCCTCGCCGCCGCCCCCGGGGCCCGCGCCCTCCCGGCGCAGGGCCTCGCGCCCGCCGCGGGCGGCGGTCGCGGGGCGCTCTGGATCGCGGTCGCGATCGCGGCCGTCGTGCCGCTCGCCGTCGGCGGCGTCGCCTGGTGGGCGTGGTCCCGCGCTCCCCGGGCGATCGGCCTCGGGGAGGGGGCGGTGGTGATCGAGCGGAACGCCGCCTCCCCCGTGGAGATCCCGCTCGTGGAGGTCCGGGCGGCCGAGCCGCTGCCGGCGGAGCGGCTCGCCGGGCTCCGCCGGGTGGCCGGGACGGCGGGCTTCGGGGTCCAGTACGGGGCGTTCTGGTCGCCTTCGCTGGGGCGGTTCCAGCTCTGGGCGATCGGCGGGCGGCGCGCGTACGTCCTGCTCGAGGCGGCCAGCGGGCCCATCGTCCTCACCCCCGACGACCCGGAAGGCTTCCTCGCCGGCCTCGAGCGCCGTTAGGAGATCCGGCGGAGGTGCTCGATGGCCCGCTGGGTCAACGTCGTCCTGGGCGCGTGGCTGATCGTGACCGCGGTCCTGGTCGGCCCCGCCGCCCCCGAGTTCGGGGATCATCTCTTCCTCGGCCTGACCATCTTCCTCGTGGCGTTCCTGGCGATGGCCCTGCCGCGCCTGCGGATCCTCAACCTCGCCTTCGGGGCCTGGGCGGTGCTCTCCCCGTTCGTCTTCGGCTACGAGCAGGCCCGCTTCGCCTTCCACGACATCGTGGTCGGGATCCTGGTGATCTGGGCGGCGATCACCCCGCCGCGCCGCCGGCGCCGGGACCGCGGCCCGCTCGTCGAGCCCGGCCCGGCGGCGACCTCCTCTACTTCCTCTCGATGACCCCGCAGGCGATGCGGGCCCCCGAGTTGCCGGCGGGGTCGGTCTTCTCGTCGTCGGGATCGGCGTGCACGACCAGCGAGGCGCCCTCCGGCCCGAAGAGCGAGCCCGGGCCCTCGCCCAGCGTGGCGCCCTTGGCGGTGAACGTCCCCTTCCCCGTGCCGTCCTTGCCCACCGAGAGGTTGGGCAGGTCCCCGGCGTGAGCGCCCTCCGGGCTGTGCAGCCCGTGCTTCTTGCCGGCCGGGTTGAGGTGGCCGCCCGCCGACTTGAAGTCCGGAGGCTCGCACTTCCCCACCGCGTGGACGTGGATGCCGTGCTTGCCCGGCGTCAGGCCGGCCACCTTCACCTGGATCTTCACGCCCCCCTTGGCCGAGGTGAGGGCGGCGGAGCCGACCTCCTTGCCCTCCGCGTTCCGGAGCACCGCCTTGCCGGCCGGGCTGGCGGCCGCGGTGGCGAGCGGGGAGGCGAGGGCGAGGGGGAGCGAGGCGGCCAGCGGGAGGAGGAGGCGAGGGGTCATGGAACTCGGACGCTAAGGCCGGCCGCCGGCGGACTCGCGGTCCGGAAGGGGCCGACCCCGCGGTGACCGAGGGCGGCCTGCGGTGCCGCCCGGA
This sequence comes from Anaeromyxobacter sp., assembly GCA_035498135.1. GTDB lineage: Bacteria > Myxococcota > Myxococcia > Myxococcales > Anaeromyxobacteraceae > Anaeromyxobacter. Next base: position 4,824 of record DATKAL010000352.1, on the reverse strand, counting down.
TGGTAGAACCCGGCCATGGCCGACCGCCACCCGAGCCCGCGCGCCCTGCTCGATCGCTACGACCTCCGGGCGAAGAGGAGCTGGGGCCAGAACTTCCTCGGCGACGAGGCCGTGCTCGACGACATCGCCCGGCTCGTCGCCCCGGCGGCGGGCGAGACCGTCCTCGAGCTCGGGGCGGGGCTCGGCCACCTCACCGCCCGGCTCCTCTCGCGCGGGGCGCGGGTGGTGGCGGTGGAGCGCGACCGCGACATGGTCCGGGTCCTCCGCGGCGAGCTCGGGGACCGGATCGTGCTCCTCGAGGCGGACGCCGCGCGGCTCGACCTCGCCGACCTGGCCGCCCGGTTCGGCGCCCCGGCCCCGGGCGGCGGGCCTCCCCGCCTGGCCGTGGCCGGGAACCTGCCCTATCACCTCACCAGCCCCATCCTCTTCTCGCTCCTCGACCAGGTCGGCCACGTCGCCCGGGCGGTCTTCCTCCTCCAGCGCGAGGTGGCGGAGCGGCTGGCGGCGGCGCCGGGCAGCCGGGACTGGGGGGTGCTCTCGGTCCTGCTGCAGCGGGAGGCGGACGTGTCGGTGGAGCGGATCGTCCGTCCGGGCGCCTTCTGGCCGCCGCCCAAGGTGGAGAGCGCCGTGCTCCGCGCCGCCTTCCGTCCGCCCGCCGACCCGGTGCGGGACCCGTCCCGCTTCCGCCGTCTGGTGAAGGCCGGCTTCGGGCAGCGCCGGAAGACGCTCCGGAACGCGCTCGAGGCGGCCCGGATCGCGGACCGATCGCGGCTCGAGGTGGCGATGGCGGCGGCGGGCGTGGACCCGGGGCGGCGGGGGGAGACGCTCGTCCTCGCGGAGTGGGCCGCGCTGGAGCGCGCGCTCGGCTGAGGGCGCAGGGCGGGCGCGCCGGGGTGGAACTGATCACGGGCGCCCATCCGAAGCCTGCCGCCCTCTGCCCCGACCCACCCACCAGTCGAACGGGCGCCCGTGAACCCTGCTGCCGGCGTCCTAGAGGCCGCCGGTACGCGCGGTGGCGAGGAGGAGGCTCATGTTCCGCGCTCCGTTCTCGCCGAGGTACCGCCGGAAGCCGACCGGGTCGAGCTTCATCGACCGGATCGCCGCCGCCACGATCGCGTCGTAGCTCGGCGCGTTGGGCTTCTTCAGCTCGATCGCGATCTTCAGGATGGCGCGCTGGAAGGCGGGATCGACGTCCGCCTCCTCCGCTCGCCGGGCCGCTGCCACGGCCTTCTGCCCCACCGCGACCTTGCTGCCCATCGCCCGACCTCCCGATGCTCCGCGCGTCGAAAAGCTTGGGCGACGATACGTGACGCTGCATGCAGGGTCAAGAAAACTGTGATCCCCGGATCAGGGTAACCACGATCGATCTGTCACGGTCGGGACCGCGTGCCCGCCCCGGCCCCGTCGCCTTGCGACCGGTCCCGGCCCGTGGCACTCTCGCGCGCTCGCCGCCCGATCCGGAATGGAGCGCCCCCGCTACATCGCCGTCGAAGGCCCGATCGGCGCGGGCAAGACCACCCTCGCGCAGGTCCTGGCCGATCGGCTGTCCGCCCGCCTGGTGCTCGAGCAGGCGGACGAGAACCCGTTCCTCGCCGACTTCTACGCCAACCGGAAGAAGCACGCCTTCCAGGCCCAGCTCTTCTTCCTGCTCTCGCGCTTCCAGCAGCAGCAGGCCCTCTTCCAGCAGGACCTCTTCACCCGCTCGACGGTCGCCGACTACCTCTTCGCCAAGGACCGGATCTTCGCGGCGCTCAACCTCCCTCCCGCGGAGCTGGCGCTCTACCAGCAGGTCTACGAGCTGCTCGGCCCGCGCGTGGTCCGGCCCGACCTGGTGGTCTACCTCCAGGCCCGGACCGACGTGCTCCTCTCCCGGATCCGCAAGCGCGGGCGCGACCACGAGCGGGGGATGGACCCCGCCTACCTCGAGGCGCTCGCCGGCGCCTACAACGACTACTTCTTCCACTACGACGAGACGCCGCTCCTGGTGGTCAACACCAGCGACATCGACATCGAGTCGAACCCCGAGGACCTCGAGGCGCTGCTCGCGGTGATCCGCAAGCATCGCAAGGGGACGCAGCACTACGTTCCGCTCGGGACACGGTCGTATTAGAGTGAAGGACACCACCAATGGGCAGGACCCCTCCCCGGGGCCTACACCGGAGGTTTCCATGTCGTCGCAGGTCCCCACGCCGAGGAAGCACGTCACCGTCCACGAGCTCCGCCGGATGAAGGACGCCGGCGAGAAGATCGCCGCCGTCACCGCCTACGACGCCACCGCCGCCCGCCTGGTGGCGGCCGCCGGGGCGGACGTGGTCCTGGTGGGCGACTCCCTCGGGATGGTGATCCAGGGGCACGACTCCACCCTCCCGGTGACGCTCGACCAGATGGTCTACCACTGCGCCTGCGTCCGCCGCGGCCTGGGCCGGGGGGACGGGCGCGCCCACCTGGTGGGCGACATGCCGTTCGGCAGCTACCACGCCGGCGCCGACGAGGCGGTGAAGGCCGCGGTCCGGCTGGTGGCCGAGGGGGCGGTCGAGGCGGTGAAGCTCGAGGGCGGCGGGGAGTTCACCGAGGTGATCCGGCGGATCGTCCGGGCCGGGGTGCCGGTGATGGGCCACCTCGGCCTCACCCCGCAGGCGGTCCACCGGCTGGGCGGCTACGTCGTGCAAGGGAAGGACTCGGAGAGGGCCCAGCAGCTCCTCCGCGACGCGCGGGCGCTGGAGGCGGCGGGCTGCTACGCGGTGGTGCTCGAGTGCATCCCGGCCGAGCTCGCCCGGGTGATCACCGGGCAGCTCCGGATCCCGACCATCGGGATCGGCGCCGGCCCGAGCTGCGACGGCCAGGTGCTGGTGCTGAACGACCTGCTCGGCCTCGATCCCAGCTTCACCCCCAAGTTCGTGAAGCGGTTCGCCGAGCTGGGCGAGGCGGCCACCGGCGCCGTCTCCTCCTACGTGGCCGAGGTGAAGGCGCGCGCCTTCCCCGACGACGCCCACAGCTTCCACTCGAGCGCCGTCCGGCTGGTGCCGGTCCCGCGGACGGAGAACGAGCCGGAGGAGCCGCCCGACGCGATGGGCGCCCCCATCTAACGTGAAGACCCCGGAGCTCGTCACCGACCCCGCCGCCTGGCAGGCGCGCGCCTTCGCCGCCCGCGACCAGGGGACGCGGATCACCCTCGTCCCCACCATGGGCTTCCTCCACGAGGGCCACCTCTCCCTCCGGCGCGCGGCGCGCCGGCGCGCCGACGAGGGCGGCCGGCCCGGGCTCGCCCTGGCCTCGATCTTCGTCAACCCGACCCAGTTCGCCCCGACCGAGGACCTGGCCCGCTACCCCCGCGACCTGGAGGGGGACCTGGCCAAGTGCGCCGCCGCGGGGATCGACCGGGTGCTCGCGCCCGCGGATCCGGCCGCCATGTTCGCCCCCGGCCACGAGACCTGGGTGACGGTGGAGCGGACCTCGCAGGGGCTCTGCGGGGCCTCGCGCCCGGGCCACTTCCGCGGGGTGGCGACCGTGGTGGCGAAGCTGCTCGCCCTGACCCGGCCCCACGTGGCGCTCTTCGGGGAGAAGGACTACCAGCAGCTGGCGGTGATCCGCGCCATGGTCCGCGACCTCGCCCTCGGGGTGGAGATCGCGGGCATGCCCATCGTCCGGGACCGGGACGGGCTGGCGCTCTCCTCCCGCAACGCCTACCTCTCCGCCGAGGAGCGGGGCCGCGCCCTCGCCCTCTCCGCCTCGCTCCGCGAGGCGGCGGAGGCGGTCCGGGGCGGGGAGCGGGACGCGGCCGCCCTGCGGGCCCGGGCCCGGGAGCGGCTGGGCGCCGCCGGCGCGCGGGTGGACTACGTCGAGCTGGTCCACCCCGACTCGCTCGCCCCGGTGGCCCGGGCGGAGCCCGGGAGCGTGATGCTCCTCGCCGCGTTCGTGGGCAAGACGCGGCTCATCGACAACGCCCGGCTGCCATGAAGGGGAAGCCGGGCGGAGGGAAGCGGGCCGAGGAGGGCGTGAAGGTGGTGGCGACCAACCGCCGCGCCCGCTTCGACTACGCCATCGAGGACGCCTGGGAGGCGGGGATCGCCCTCACCGGGAGCGAGGTGAAGTCGCTCCGGGAAGGGAACGTGAACCTCTCGGACGCCTACGCCCAGCCGCGAGGGGAGGAGCTCTTCCTCCTCAACTGCCGGATCGGCGAGTACAAGCAGGCGGCCCACTTCGGCCACGCCCCCCTGCGCGACCGGAAGCTCCTCATGAAGCGGGCGGAGATCGACCGGATCCGCGGGAAGGTGGAGCAGCGCGGCTACACGCTCGTGCCGCTCCGCGTCTATTTCAAGGAGGGCTGGGCCAAGGTGGAGCTGGGGCTGGCGCGGGGGAGGGCCCACGAGGACCGGCGCGACGCCATCGCCGAGCGGGAGTCCCGGCGCGAGATGGACCGCGCCCTGGCGCGCGGCCGCCGCCGCTGACCGGCCGGCGCCGGGGGGTCGCCGGGAGAAGGGACCCGCCGGCCGTGTGCCTCGGCAGGGGGCCGCCGCCTCTCCTTGGGGCCTGCCTCCCGATCCTCGCGCGCGCTCTGCTAGCCTCGTGGGCAGGTCATGTTCGACCGGCTGACCCTCGACGAGGATCTGATCGACTGCCGCGGCGCGGTCATCGGCCGGCGCGGGCTCGTGATCTCGCCCGAGGCGATCGCCGAGGCGGCGCGCCACGCCTCCCCGCTGCCCCGGCGGCGCCTGGCGGAGACGCCCCTGGCCGGGGACGTCGACGTGGCGCTGGAGGACCCCTCGCACGCCGCCCTCTTCAAGCGGAACGGCGCGCGCCCGGCGGTGGAGCGCGCGCTGCTCG
>DATKAL010000351.1:0-10622 GCA_035498135.1 Anaeromyxobacter sp. | reverse complement strand
CGACGGCCTCGTTCCAGAAGAGCCAGGAGGACGGGGACAAGAAGGTCGCCGAGACGCAGATGTCTCCCGACGAGCTGCAGGAGGCCAACGACCCGCGCTTCTCCAAGGTGGTGAAGCAGCGGGGGGCCCTGCAGAAGGAGGCCCAGGCCGCGCCCGGCCAGTACCGGGGCGCGGAGGCCGCCACCCTGAAGGCCGCCGGGAAGGAGGCGGACGCCTCCGCCGCCGTCGGGCTCCGCGGGATGCTCGCCACCCGGGGCGTGTCGGCCGCGGCGGTCAAGACGCGGCAGCAGCTCGCCAAGGAGCGGGACGAGGCGCGCCGCAAGGAGGTCGCCCTCCACATCCAGGAGATCTACGAGCGGACCAAGAAGCGGGTGGAGGCGAAGCTCGACGCGCTCGAGCCCGAGGTGCTGGGGCTCTTCGACCGCGGCGCCGACGCCGCCCTCGAGCGGATGAAGTCGTCCGCCAACAAGGAGATCGACGCCTTCAAGGACGACCGCTACAGCGGCCTGCGGGGGAAGGCGCGCTGGCTGGCGGACAAGTTCCGGGACGTCCCCCAGGAGATCAAGGACATCCTCAAGAGGGCGCGCGAGCGCTTCATGCAGGAGATGGACGCGCTCGCCGTCCAGATCGCCGCCCTGGTGGATCGCCGCGTGGCCGAGGCCAAGGCCGAGATCGGCAAGGGGGAGGCCGAGATCAAGGCCTACGTCGCCGGGCTCCCCAAGGACCTCCAGGGGGTGGGGAAGGCGGCCGCGGAGCAGATCGCGACCAAGTTCGACGAGCTCCGGAGCTCGGTCGACGACCGGCAGAACGCGCTCGCCCAGAAGCTCGCCCAGAAGTTCAAGGAGGCCTCCGACAAGTCCGCCGAGGCCCTGAAGAAGCTGGAGGACGAGAACAAGGGCTTCTTCAAGGGGCTGGTGGACGCGGTCGCCGACGTCATCAACGCCATCCGGGAGTTCAAGGACCGGATGGTGGCGGTCTTCAAGAAGGGGCTCGACACGATCATGCTGATCGTGAAGCACCCCATCCGGTTCCTCGGCTACCTCCTCGACGCCGTCAAGAAGGGCTTCGGCCAGTTCGTCGATCACATCTGGGACCACCTCAAGGCCGGCTTCATGCAGTGGCTCTTCGGCTCGCTGGCCGACACCGGGATCGAGCTGCCGAAGGACTTCTCGCTCGGCTCGATCCTGAAGCTGGTCCTCCAGGTGCTGGGGATCACCTACGACCGGATGCGCGCCAAGGCGGTGAAGCTGCTCGGCGAGCGGGCGGTGGCGATCTTGGAGAAGGTCTTCGGCTTCCTCTACACCCTGGTCACGGCCGGCCCGGCCAAGATGTGGGAGGAGATGAAGGAGTACCTCTCCGACCTCAAGGGCCAGGTCATCGACGCCATCCAGAACTGGGTGATCACGACGATCATCAAGGCCGCGGTCACCAAGCTCGTCACCATGTTCAACCCGGTGGGGGCGATCGTCCAGGCGATCATCACCATCTACAACTTCGTCATGTTCATCATCGAGCAGGCCAAGAAGATCATGGCCCTGATCGAGGCGATCGTGAACTCGGTGGCCGAGATCGCCGCCGGAGCGATCTCCACCGCCGCCAACTGGATCGAGCAGGCGCTGGCGCGCCTCATCCCGGTGGCGATCGGGCTCCTGGCGCGCCTCATCGGCCTCTCCGGGATCACCGACAAGATCAAGGAGATCATCAAGAAGGTGCAGGGGATGGTCGACAAGGCCATCGACAAGGTGATCGAGAAGATCATCGGCGTCGTGAAGAAGCTCTTCGGGGCAGGGAAGGCCGCGGTCAAGGCGATCGTCGAGTGGTGGAAGGCGCGGGTGAAGTTCCGCTCGACCGACGGTGAGGAGCACGACCTCTCCTTCCAGGGAGAGGGCGCCCAGGCGGACCTTGTGGTCGCGAGTACCCCAGCCAGGCCGGTCGAGAAGGTCCTCGCGACCCGGGACGAGGCGCTGAAGAAGCCAGAGGACCGCAAGCTGATCGGCGAGGCGCGGAAGGTCCTGGCCGAGATGCGCGCCGCGATGGCGAAGTCGAAGAGCAAGGCCGGCGGCACGGACGTTGCCGCCGGTTATGACGAGTCCCTTAAGCAGCTCATCGACGCGAAGATGAAGGTCCTCGCCGATCTTCTACAGAAGATCCTGGGGCCGGCCTCCATCGATCCCACCAAGGTCGAGTATGCGCCCAGGGACGGACGCGGAGGTACGGTGACGGCGGCGCCCCTGACGCTGCTCTCGGGGAACACCACCGGCTCCGAGGCGAGCCGCAGCCTGTTCATCACCGGCTGGCCTGCGGCGGCTGCCTACAACAAGTACGTCGAGGACGAGTTCGTCCGGGCCCACCTGCTCGCCCACCTCCTGCACGGGCCGGGGAACTTCCCGTGGAACCTGGCGGCGGCCACGAAGGAGGCCAACAAGGAGCTCGAGCTCGATCACGAGCATCCCGCGGCCAAGCGGATTGGTACGGAACCTCAGGTCAAGAAGCTGAAGGCCGACACCAAGGTCGAGACGATCAAGAAGTACGAGACGAAGGTCACCTACTGGGCGGCCTCGGGCCCGCTCGCGGGGTTCGCCCATGTCTTCCGCCTCGTCGTCACCGGCGCGGGTGGCTCCGTCACCTCAGCCTCCCCCAAGAACCTGGCGTGGGAAAAGAAGAGGCAAGTGCCCTTCAGGACGGACGCCGCTCCCCTCATCGCCATCATCCTCGACTGCACCGAGACCGACGCTGGCCTGATCATCACGAGCGCAGGGAAGACGCCCAAGACCGTCCCGGGCCTGGTCGCGCGGTTGACCGGACAGGTGGAAGCCGGGCTGGTGAAACGGACGGCAGCAGCCATCCAGGCAGGAGTTCTCAGGCTATGAGCCCGGCAAAGGGGCCTCGCGCCCAGAACCTCCAAGCCTGCCTCGTCCACGAGTCGCCCGAGTGCGTGCTCGACCTGGTGCGGAACCTGCGCCACGTCGATCCCGACTCGCCCATCCTCCTCTACGACGGCGGCCGGGACCCGGCCCTCCTGCGCGGCCTCCCCCTCGACCGATACGGCGCGACCGTCCACCCCTCCCCGCGGCCCATGCGCTGGGGCTGGCTCCACGACTTCGCCCTCGACTGCATGCGCCACGCGCTCGCGTCGATCCCGTTCGACACCATCACCTTCGTCGACTCCGACCAGCTCGCGCTCCGGGCCGGCTACCCGGCCCGCCTGGGGGAGTTCCTCGCCGCCCACCCGGGCGCGGGCGTGCTCGGGAGCAGCGCCACGCCGCAGGGCCGCCCGCCCAGCCCACCCGCCGCCCAGGCCTGGAAGGAGCTCGACCTCTGGCGCCCGTTCCTCCGCCGCTTCCCCGACGGCGAGGCGAAGTTCGCCCACTGGACCTTCTGGCCCGGGACGGTCTTCACCCACGCCGCGGCCCGCGACCTGGTGGCGCTCTGGGACCGCGACGCCCAGCTCCGGGAGATCATGAGGCGGAGCCGCATCTGGGCCACGGAGGAGGTGGTGCTGCCCACCCTGGCGGCGCTCCTCGGCCACGCCGTGGTGAAGGGGCCGGGCTCGTACGAGTACCTGCGCTTCCGGGCCCGCTACACCACCCGCCAGCTCGACGCCGCCCTGGCGGACGGCGAGGCGTACTTCGTCCACCCCGTCCCGCGCCGCTACGACGACCCGCTCCGCCGCCACCTGCGCGAGCGCCTCCACGGCCAGGGGACGCCGGCCGCGGCGTCGACGCCCATCTCCGACGCCCCGCGCGGCCTCCTGCTCGCGGGCGCCATCGTCGCCGAGATGCGGCCGATCGAGGGCTGGCTCTCCGACGAGGAGGCGGACCTGCTGGTGGCCGCGGCGGCGCGCGCCCTCTCGACCCTGCCCGCGCCGCACCACCTCGTCGAGGTGGGCAGCTTCTGCGGAAAGGCGACCCTGGTGCTCGGGCGCGTCGCCCAGGCGCTCCGCCCCGACGCCCGGATCCACGCCATCGACCCGCACGACGGCCGGGTGGGGGCGCGGGACCGGGGCGTCCTCGAGCTCGGCCCCACCCGCCAGAAGTTCGACCGGACGATCCTGCGCGCCGGCCTGGGCGAGCGCGTCCGTGTGGTGCAGGCGCGCACTCCGGAGGTCGGCTGGGGGGAGCCCATCGCCCTGCTCCTGGTCGACGGCCTGCACGACTACGAGAGCGTGGCGGCCGACTTCCGCCACCTCGAGCGCTGGGTGGGGGAGGGCGGGCTGGTCGCGTTCCACGACTACGCCGACTACTTCCCCGGGGTGCGGATGTTCGTCGACGAGCTCCTCCGGAGCGGCGCCTGGACCCCGCTCCACCGCGCCGGGACCCTGGTGGTGGTGGAGCGGCGCGCCGCTGCGGCCGGGGCCCGCCCCGTCGCCGCCGTCACCGCAGCCCAGCCGGCGGCGCTCGCCGCCACGGCGGACGGTCCGACGGTCACCTGCATCATGCCCACCGCCGATCGCCGGCCCTTCGTCCCCCTGGCCGTGCGGCGCTTCCTGGCGCAGGACTGGCCGAGGCGCGAGCTCCTGATCGTCGACGACGGCGCCGACCCGGTGCGGGACCTCGTCCCCGACGATCCACGCATCCGCTACCTCCGCCTGTCGGGCCGCCGCACCGTCGGCGCCAAGCGCAACCTCGCCTGCAAGGAGGCGCAGGGCGAGATCATCGTCCACTGGGACGACGACGACTGGGCGGCCGACCGTCGGGTGACCGCGCAGGTGTCGGCGCTCCTCGGGTCGCCGGGCGCCTCGCTGTGCGGCCTCGACCGCGTCCTCTACCTCGACCCGGCCGGGGCGCGGGCCTGGCTCTACGTCTACCCGGGCGGCTCGCGGCCGTGGGTCTCGGGGAACAGCCTCTGCTACACCAGGGACTTCTGGCGGAGGCACCCCTTCGCCGACGTGAACGTGGGCGAGGACTCGCGCTTCGTCTGGAGCGACGCTCGCGTCCCCCCGCTGGTCCTGTCGGACCACACCGTGCTGGTGGCGCTGGTCCACCGGAGCAACGTCGACCCGAAGCGGGTGCACCAGCGCTGCTGGCACCCTCACGACCCGGGGGCGCTCCGCGCCCTGATGGGCGACGACCTCGACGCCTACGGGCGGGCGGTGGCCCGGGCCGCGGCGCCGCCCGCCGCCCGCGGGCCGGCGGCCGCCCGCGCCTCCTGAGGAGCGATCGTGCACGAGAGCGCCTACAAGTTCGTCGCCCGCGCGGTGATGCAGCTGCCGCCCCGCCTGCGGGTCCTCGAGCTCGGCAGCCGGGTGGTCCGCGGCCCCTGGCCGTACTCGGGACCGGTGCGCCCGCTGTTCGACGGGGCGGAGTACGTCGGCCTGGACGCGATGCCCGGCGAGGGGGTCGACGAGGTGGGGGACGCCGAGCGCTGGGGGCCGACCCCCTTCCGCCGGTTCGACACCGTCGTCTGCACCGAGGTGCTGGAGCACGCGCCCGGGGCGGCCGCGATCTGCGCCAACGCCCACCGCCTGCTGGAGCCGGGTGGGGTCCTCATCCTCACCGCCGCCGGGGTGGGGCGGGCGCCGCACTCCAGCACCGACGGCGGGGCGCTCCGCGCGGGCGAGTTCTACCGGAACGTCGCCGAGGAGGAGCTGCGGGGCTGGCTCGCGCCCTTCGGCCTCGCCCTGGTGGACGGCTTCACCGCCCCCGGCGACCTGTACGCGCTGGCGGTGAAGCTCGGGGAGGGTCCATGAGCCTGGGTGCCACCGTCGTGCTCGTGCCGCACGAGGAGGAGGAGCGGGCCCTGACCCGCCTCCTGCGCGACCTCCTGCCCACCCTGCGGCTTCGCCGGCGCACGCTCGACGCCGAGCTGGTGGTGGTGGACAACAGCGCCCACCGGCTGGAACGGCTCGACGAGGCCGTCCGGCGAAACGGGGCCTGCGAGGCGCGCTACCTGTGGAACGAGGGGCGCAACGCCTGGTACGGGCCGGCGCTCAACCAGGCGGTGGCGACCGCGCGCCGGCCGTTCCTGGTCTACGCCTGCGCCCGGCACGGCCGGATGCACGATCCCACCTGGATCGACGACCTCCTCCGGCCCCTGGTCGAGGACCGGGAGGGTGCGGTGGCGATGACCGGCTCCCTCTACCCGAGCGGCGCCCCGTCGCGGATGGGGTTCCCGGACTCGCTGGAGTGGACGCACGTGCAGGGCGGCCTCTTCGCCGCCCGCACCGACGTCGTGGCGCGCTTCCCCTGGCCGGACGGCTCGCTGGCCCACTGGGGGGCCGACGTCTACCAGGGCCACCGGCTGAGGGAGCAGGGCTACCGGCTCGTCGACGTCCCGACCGTGAAGTCGGTCTGGCGCCAGCGGGTCGAGGGATCGTGGAAGTGGGTCCACGACGAATCGGAGGGCTGAACGTGAGCGCACACGACTGGATCTTGCAGTTCCTGGTGGGGGCCTTGTTCGGCGCGCTGGGGCAGGGGCTGCGCGTGGTGGTCGGGCTGAAGAAGCTCAACGACACGGCGCTGAGCCAGGGCAAGTCGGTGGGGGATCTCTTCCACGCCGGGACCCTGGTGGTGAGCCTGCTGATCGGCGCCATCGCCGGGGTGCTCGGCACGCTCACGGCGAGCGTCAACCTGCAGGCGATCACCCGGGAGAACATCGTCCTGCTGATCGGGACCGGCTACGCGGGGGCCGACTTCATCGAGGGCTTCATCCGCAAGGAGCTCCCGGCCGGCGTCGCCCCGCCCGCCCCCGGCGACGACTCGAGCCCCGCGCCGCCGGTCGGGTGACCGCGATGCCCGTCCCCGACTTCAAGATGCGGTACGCGATCACGCCGCGCCTCCTCACCGCGCCCTCCCGCCGGCGCTCGGGCCTGTCGATCGCCCCGGAGGTCAGGTTCGTGGTGGCGCACGACACCGGCAACCCCGGCGCCACCGCGTCCGCCAACGTCTCCTACTACGAGAAGAGCCGCGACCAGGCCAGCGCCTCGGCCCACCTCTTCGTCGACGACCGGGAGATCCTGGAGTGCATCCCGGCGCTCACCGAGGCGCCGGAGAAGGCCTGGCACGTGCTCTACGGCGTGAAGACCGACGACCAGCTCTTCGGCTGCGACGCCAACGACGCCGCCATCGGGGTGGAGTACTGCTTCGGCGGGGACATCGATCCGGACGAGGCTTACCGGAAGTACGTCTGGGTCCTTGCCTACCTCTGCCACCACTTCGGGCTCGATCCCGCCACCTCGGTGGTCGGCCACTTCTTCCTCGACCCCAAGCGCAAGACCGACCCGGTCACCGGGCTGGCGCGAAGCCGGCGCACGTACGAGGGGCTCCTGCGCGACGTGGTGGCCGAGCACGCCGAGTGCACCGGCCACCCCGCGCCGCCGCCGGCCGGAGGGTTCGTCGCCGCCCCCGGGAGCGCCGTGGTCGCGTCCCGGCTCAACGTGCGCCAGGGGGCGCCGAGCACGCGGGCGGCGGTGGTCCAGGTGGTGTCGCCCGGAACGTCGCTCGCCTTCGACGGCTGGGTGACCGGCGGCGAGGCGATCAACGGGAACGCGAAGTGGTTCCGCGACGCCGCCGGCAACTACTTCTGGAGTGGCGGGGTACGCTAGGGAGGTCGGGAGGGGCCCTCGCCCCGGCGGGCGGCGGACGGGCGAGGCCGGCGGGAGCTCCGGTCCGGCTCAGCCCGTGCGCCGCCGGGCGAGGACGACGTGCGTGGCCCGGCTCGTCGGGACGTGCTCGATCGTCTCGTAGCCCAGCTTCACCAGGTCGAGCCCGGTGAGCAGGTGCTCGCCCGATCCGAGGAGGACGGGCGAGATCGCCAGGTGGAGCTCGTCGACGAGACGAGCGGAGAGGTACTGCCTCACCGTCGCGACGCCCCCGCCGAGCCGGACGTCCTTCCCCTGGGCGGCCTCGGTCGCCCGGCGGAGCGCCCCCTCGATTCCCTCGGTGACGAAGTGGAACGTCGTGCCCCCCTCCATCACGAGGGGCGGACGGGCGTGGTGGGTGAGGACGAAGACGGGCGTGTGGTAGGGCGGGTTCGGGCCCCACCACCCCTTCCAGCCGTCGTCCGGCCACGGCCCGCGGCTCGGCGCGAACATGTTGCGCCCCAGGATCCACGCGCCCACGTTCGCCAGGCCGCGGGCGGCGAAGTCGTCGTCCACGCCCGTGGCGCCGTCGTCGCCGCCGCCGCCGTGCATTCGCCGGAAGGTCCTCGTGGGGAAGACCCACTCGTGCAGCGCCATGCCGCCGACGCCCAGGGGGTGCTTGGAGCTCTGGCCCGGGCCCGCCCCGTAACCGTCGATCGAGATGGAGAACGCTTGGACGCGCAGCCTGGCCATCGGCTCCTCCTGCCTCGCCCGCCGCCACCGGTGGGGTGGCAGGGCGGCGGCAGGCCGCCCTTATAACGCTCCCCTGGGAGTTGAGCACGTCGTGCTTGACGACCTGATGCTGGCGCGCCGGGGCCGGGCCGGCCCCGGAATGGCACGCTGGTCCTGCCTGCGCTCGCGGCCGCCGGCCGGCGCGGCGCCGAGGGGGCGGGGCGGCGTGGCCTCGTCGCCGCGGCCCATCGGCCGCACCCATCGCGGCGCGGCAGCGCGCGCCCGCCCGGGCTAGCTTCGAGGGGCCCCTCCCGGACCCGCCGCCGTGACCGACCTCGCCGCCGCCCGCTGGCTCTTCGGCACCTCGCTCGCCTTCCACATCCTCTTCGCCGCCGTCGGCGTCGCCCTGCCGCTCCTCATGGTGCTGGCCGAGTGGCGCTGGCGACGGACCGGCTCGGAGGTCCACCTGGAGCTGGCCCGCCGCTGGGCGAAGGGCGCCGCCATCCTCTTCGCCGTGGGGGCGGTCTCGGGCACCGTCATCTCCTTCGAGCTGGGCCTGCTCTGGCCGCGGTTCATGGCCTTCGCCGGTTCCATCATCGGGATGCCCTTCTCCCTGGAGGGCTTCGCCTTCTTCGCCGAGGCCATCTTCCTCGGGATCTACCTCTACGGCTGGGAGCGGGTCTCCCCGCGCCTCCACCTGGCGAGCGGGATCCTGGTGGTCGCGAGCGGCGCCCTCTCCGCCTTCTTCGTCACCCTGGCCAACGCCTGGATGAACCACCCGGCCGGCTTCGCGCTGGTCCTCGGGAAGGCGACCGACGTCCGCCCGCTGGACGCCATGTTCGTGCCCGGCTGGTCGCAGGAGGTCCTGCACGTCCTCCTCTCCAGCTACGCCGCCACCGGCTTCGCCGTCGCCGGCATCCACGCCTTCTTCCTGCGCCGCGCGCCGGGGAGCGCCTTCCACCGGGCGGCGCTGGGCATCGCCCTCGCGGTGGGCGGTGGGGCGGCGCTCCTGCAGCCCCTCTCCGGCGACCTCTCCGCCCGGCAGATCGCGGTGAACCAGCCGCTCAAGCTGGCGGCGGCGGAGGGACACTTCCACACGGGGAGGGGCGTCCCGCTCCACCTGGGCGGGATCCCCGACGCCGGCGCGGCGGTCACCCGCTGGTCCCTCGAGATCCCCCGCGGCCTCTCGCTCCTCGCCTTCCACGATCCCGACGCCGAGGTGAAGGGCATGCTCGACTTCCCTCGCGACCGCTGGCCCGACCCGGTCAAGGTCCACCTCGCGTTCCAGGCGATGGTGGGGCTGGGCGCCGCCATGGCGGCGGTGGCGCTCCTGGGGCTGGCGCTGGCCTGGCGCCGCCGCGAGGTCCCGGCGGGCCGCCGCTTCCTCCTCGCCGTCGTCCTCACCAGCCCGGCCGGCTTCCTGGCGCTCGAGGCCGGCTGGCTGGTCACCGAGTGGGGGCGCCAGCCGTTCGCCATCTGGGGGGTGATGCGCACCGCCGACGCCGTCACCCCGGTGTCCGACCTGACCGCGCCGCTCTGGATCTTCGGGGCCCTCTACCTCTTCCTCGCCGTCATGGTGGGCACCCTGCTCTGGCGCCAGATGGTGCACGCCCCGGCGGAGCCGGCGGGAGGCGCGCCGTGACCCTCCCCGACGCCCTGGCGGCGGCGATGGCCGTCGCCCTGGTCGCCTACGTCCTGCTCGGCGGAGCGGACTACGGCGGCGGGATCTGGGACCTCCTCGCCTCGGGCCCGCGGCGCCGCGAGCAGCGCGCGCGGATCGAGCAGGCGATCGGCCCGATCTGGGAGGCCAACCACGTCTGGCTGATCCTCGTGGTGGTGGTGCTCTTCACCGGCTTCCCCACCGCCTTCGCCGCCGTCTCCACGACGCTCTTCGTCCCGCTCACGCTCCTCCTGGTGGGCATCGTCCTCCGCGGCGCGGCCTTCACCTTTCGCGCCTACGATCGCCCGGACGACCGGGTCCAGCGCGCCTGGGGGCTGGTCTTCTCCGCGTCGAGCGTCCTCGCGCCGCTCGTCCTGGGCGCGGCGGTGGGCGCCCTGGCGTCGGGGCGCCTGCGGGTCGGGCCGGACGGGATGCCGCTCGGCGGGCCGGCCGCCTGGCTCTCGCCGTTCACCGCCGCCACCGGCCTGCTCGCCGCCGCGCTCTTCGCCTTCCTGGCCGCCGTCTACCTGACCGTCGAGGCGCGCGGCCCGCTCCGGGAGGACTTCCGGCGCCGGGCGATCGGCGCGGGGGCCGCGGTCTTCGGCGCCGCCCTCGCCGCCGCGGTCCTCTCCTGGCGCGAGGCCCCGCTCGTCTTCCACGGCTTGACGCGGCGGGCCTGGTCGATCCCGCTCCACCTCGCCACCGCCGCCG
>DATKAL010000350.1:0-6486 GCA_035498135.1 Anaeromyxobacter sp. | reverse complement strand
GCGCCCACGGCCGCGGCGGCCGCCCGGAGCCCCCGCTTCACGAAGTCGCGCCTGGAGAGGGTCACGGGGGTCGGCCTCCGGGCGGGCTACCGGCGCTGGAACTCCGGGGAGGAGAGCAGCAGGGCCACGGCGAGCTCGAGCGGATCGCCCCCTGGCCGTGGCCGCCGCCGCGGGTCGGCGAGGGCCTCCGCCACCGCGGCGTGCGTGCTCCGCGAGACCTCCCCGGCGAGGAGCCCCTCCTCGAGCCGCGCCTGGGCCGCCTCGGGGGCCGCCGCCGGCTCGCCGCCCGCGAGCTGCCCGGGGGCGACGCGCACGCCGGGCAGCCGGTTGGTGGCGAGCGCCCGGGCGAAGGCGAACCGCTCGAGGAGCGCGCCGGGCCCGCCCCAGGCCGCGGCGGTCCAGGCCCAGCCGTTGGGGGTCGCCATCCCGTAGAGCGGCATCCCCATTCGCCCCAGGGCGGCCGCCAGCGCCCCGGCGTCCTCGACCTCGGCGCCCGAGGCCCGCGCCGCCGACACCACCAGCTCGAGCGGCGTCTTCAGCTTGGCGCGGCGGGAGGACGGGTCCCAGAACTCGGGAGCGTGGAAGAGCTCGACCAGCACCGCGCGGACGTCGCCGTCGGAGGCGGTGAACCGGCGGGCGAGCCGTTCCACCAGGGCGTCCGGGGGATCGTCCGACACGAACCGCTCCGCGAGCTTCAGCGCGATCCGCCGGGCGGTCCGGGGATCCCGGGCGAGGAGGTCGAGCACCTCCTCGCCCTCCTGCTCGCCGCCGGGGGCGATCCGGTGGCCGAGGAGGAGCTTGTCGCCGGGGTCGTGCATCCGCGGATCGAAGACGAACCGGCCCTCCTTGAACGGGCGCTCGATGGTCCAGCCCGTGAAGCAACGCGCCACCTCGACGACGTCGCGCTGCGTGTACCCGGCCTCCGCCCCGAGGGTGTGGAGCTCGAGCAGCTCGCGGGCGTAGTTCTCGTTCAGCCCTGCGCCGGGGTGCCGCCGGGCGCGCAGGGAGGAGGGGCCGGCGGAGAGCCAGTTGTCGAGGTAGAA
Organism: Anaeromyxobacter sp.; assembly: GCA_035498135.1. Lineage (GTDB taxonomy): Bacteria > Myxococcota > Myxococcia > Myxococcales > Anaeromyxobacteraceae > Anaeromyxobacter. Next base: position 5,443 of record DATKAL010000350.1, on the reverse strand, counting down.
GAGCATCGCCGGGCTCCGGGCGGTGGCGCCGAGGAGGTCGCGGAACCGCCCGAGGGCGTGGGCGCGGAGGACGTCCCGCTCGAGCTCCACCAGGAGCCACCGGTCCGGCCCCTTCTCGGCGTAGACGTTGAAGTGGTTGAGCCAGAAGTCGGTCATCACCTCGAGGAGCTGCCGCTCGGCGTAGACGTCGCGGAGGAGGCGGGCCTGGGCCGCCTGCTCCGCGAGGGCGCGCCGCGGCGACTCGAGGGCGGCGAGGAGGTCGCGCTCCTCGGGCTCCAGCCCATCGAGGAGGCGCCGCCGGGCGGGGCCGCGCGCCTCCCGCAGGAGCTCGAGGCGGACCGAGGGGGGGAGGGCGAGCAGCCGCCGCAGGCGCTCGGCCGCCGGGAGGTCGGCGAGCTCCTCGAGGGTGACGGCCGGCCCGGTGGCGCCGGCCTCCGCCCCCTGCTCCCCGGCGAGCTGATCCTCGTAGATCGCCCGCAGCGAGGGATCGCCCGGCATGGGCCGCTCTCCCCGGGAGACGTCCTGCAGCAGGGGCCTCGTCGGGTAGCGCGCCAGGAGCTCCTGGCCGCCGAGCTCGAGCGCGCGGAAGCGCGCGAGCCGCTCCTCGAGCGCGCGCTCATCGATGCGCTCGGGATGGAGCTGGAGGTCGATCCACCGGTCGACGCCCATCCGCTCCACCCGTTCGCGATCCCCGGGCCGCGCGCCGAAGGCGAGCCGGTCGAGCGCGTGCGCGGCGGCGAGGCGATCGTCCTGCCCCCCGGGCCGAGGAGCAGGCAGCGAGCCGGCGCATCCCGCCGCCGAGGCGAGGGCGACAGCGAGGCACGAGCGGAGGACGCGGTTCACGGCCGGGATCTCGAACCCGCAGGCGGCCGGGAGGTTTCGGCCGCGCCCTGGAGGTGTACCCACCCCGCTCGCCTCCGCCACCCCCGCGGGGGGCCAAGCGAAGCCGGGGGGCGCTCGGACCGGCCCCGCCTACTTCCCTCCCGCCGGACCGCCTGCGGTCTGCCTCGCCCGGGCGCAGGCCGGGGCATGGCCGCCGTTGCAGGCCATCCGGAAGAGCGAGGCCGCGCGGGCCTCGTCCTTCCCCACCCCGTCCCCCCGGGCGTAGAGCAGCCCGAGATCGAAGCAGCCCGCGGCCGACCCGCCGTTGCAGCCCCGGTCGTAGAGCGAAACCGCCTGGGCCAGGTCCTTGGCCAGCCCCTCGCCCCGCTCGTGGAGCACGCCCAGGTCGGTGCATCCCATCGAGAAGCCGTCGTCGCAGGCCATCCGGAAGAGGAGCGCCGCGCGGGGAGCGTCGCGCTCCACCCCCTCGCCCTTGAAGTAGAGGATGCCGAGCTGGCCGCAGCCCTGGGGGTGGCCGCCGTCGCACCCTCGGTGGAAGAGGGCCGCCGCGCGCGCCGCGTCCTTCGCCACCGGATCGCCCTTCCAGTACATGAGGCCGAGCGCCGTGCAGCTCGCCGCCTCCCCGCCGTCGCACGCCTGGTGCAGGACGGCCGCCTGGTAGAGGCGCTCCTCCCTGGCGGGGTCCCGCGACGCGGTCCGCGGCGGCAGGCAGGCCGAGGCGAGCGGCAGGAGGATCGCCAGGGCGAACGCCCGGGAGGCGGCCCCGGGCGCCCCGGCGGACCGCTGGACCCGCCGAGCACCGCGGAATGCCATCGCCCCTCCCTTCGCACCCCCGATGCTGGCACGGGCGTCAGGGTCCGGGCAACGGCGGCGCGTGTACGTTCGGCGGCGCCGCTCGCGGCCCTTGCCTCTGCCCGTGGGCATACGCAAGACTGGGCCGAAGCACGCCCGCCGTCGCCCGCACGGCACACCCTGTCCCGAGGAGAAACCGGATGCGCCGCAGCCTCCCCATGGTCGCGCTGTTCGCCCTGCTCACCTCCTGCGCCAGCACTGCCCGCGCCCAGAACACGCCCGCCCCGCGGGAGGACCTGCAGAAGGTCTACACGGATTTCCTCAAGCAGGAGGGCTACGCGCCTTCCATCAACGCGGACGGCAACGTCGCCTTCAAGTACGAGGGCGGCAGCTACGTGATCATCATCGATCCGAAGGACAAGAACTTCTTCCAGCTCCTCTTCCCCGGCTTCTGGAAGTTCGAGGGGGAGGAGGACCGGCGCCGGGCCCTGAACGCGGCCAACCAGGCGATGATGTCGACGAAGGTGGCCAAGGTCTGGGTGACGAAGACGAACGTCATCGCCACCTTCGAGCTGATCGTCAAGGACCCCTCGGACATCTCCTTCTTCTTCCGGCGCGCCCTCGGCGGCGTTCGCCTGGCGGTGAAGACGTTCGCCGACGAGATGAACAAGAAGGACGACGCGGGGAAGAAGTGAGCCCGAGGTAGCGGCTCCGAAGGTCGGCGCTCGCCGCCCGGAGGGGGCGGCGAGCGCACGCGCCGCTCACCGGGCGGCGATGCCGACCGCGTTGGCGGGGAGCCCCGTGGCGCGGGTGCCCAGCGGCACCAGGGCGCCGTCCCCGCTCCGCCGGAAGGCGACCACGCCGTGGTTGCCGGCGTCGAGGACGTAGAGGAGCCGGTCCCCCCGGGCGAGCGCCAGGTCGAGGGGCTTGCCGCCCGGCGGGAGCTGCCCGGCGGCGCCCGCGACGAGCGCCAGCCGCCCCTTGCGGTCGATGGCGTACGACGAGACGTCGCCGCTGGCGGCGTTGGCCACGAGCGCCTGGTGCCCGTCGCGCGTGACCACGAGCCAGCACGCCGCCCGCTGGAAGTCCGGCACCGACCCGCTGATCAGCTCGCCCGTGGCCCTGTCGACGTCGTAGGAGGAGACGGCGCTCGTGCCCGACGGCCCCCCACCGGCCTCCGAGACCACCAGGAAGTCGCGGGCCGTGAAGCCGAAGCCGAACGGCGTCGCGCCGGATGAGGGGAGGGCGCTCGGCGCCGAGGCCCGGCCCTCATCGTCCACCGCGTACAGGCTGATCGCCCGGGCGGCCTTCTCGGTGACCGCCAGGCTGCGCCCCGAGGGGTCGAACGCCACCTCGGCGGGTCCCGAGGTGGCGCTGCTCAGCGGCCGGGTCGATCCGGCGAGCGGGGTGAGGTCGCCCGCCTCGCCGAGGCGGAAGCCCGAGACGTTGCCGGCGCCGCCGGCGTTCAGGACGTAGACCACGCCGCCCTGCTCGGCGACGCTCACCGGGAGCAGGCCGCCCGAGGGCGCCGTGCCCGCCAGGGTGAGGTGCGCCCCCTCGACGCGAAACGACGAGACCTCGTCCGACCCGGCGTTCACCACCAGCAGGAAGCGCCCATCCCGGCTGAGGGTCACCGAGCCCTGCGAGCCGAGCACGCCCTCGCCGCCGCCAGAGCCCGCCCCGCCGGTGGCGAAGGTCCCGGCGGGCGCGAGCGAACCGTCGGCGGCGCGGCTGAAGGCCAGGACCGTGTTCGCGGTCGGATCGTCGGACATCGTGAACACCGCGCCGGCGCCGCCTTCCTCCTGCGCTCGCGCGCTGGACGCGAGGACGCTGACGAGGGCGAGCAACGACGGACGGATGACGCTTCGCATGGGAACCTCCGAGAATGGGGTGGCGAAGCGGTCTACGCCGCGGGTGCCGAGGGCGTTACCGGCTCGCTGGGGGCGCGTGGTCCCGGGCGTGGGGCTCGCGGGCGGCGTTCGCCATCGCCCCGGGCCTGCGCGGGGCGGCGCCGTGACGCTGCCCGCTCGCGAGGTACGCGCCGCCCGGGCTGACCGGTCCGCGCGGCCGGCATCCCCGGTCCGCGACGGCGCGATCGTCGACGCACGCACCCGGAAGGCCGCTTGCCGCGTCCCCGCGGGCTGCTACGACTCGCAGTCCCATGCGCCCCGTCCGCCGGACCGCTGGAGCCGCCCTCGTCGCCGTCGCGCTGTCGGCGGCGCCCCCGGCCCGCGCGGACGACGGCGCCGACCTTCGCGCCGATGCCTGGCGCGCCGGGGGCACGGCGGTCGGCGCCCTGGTGCTGCAGAGCGTGCTCCTCGTCACGTGGAAACCCGACCACTGCAAGTTCTGCAGCCCGAACCAGCTCGATGAGAACGTCCGGGACGCGCTGCGCTGGACGCACCCCCGGGACGCGCAGCGCGCCTCCGACGCCCTCGCGAGCGTCACCATCCCGATCCTCGCGGCCGGGGACGCGATCCGGTCGACGACCTCTTGGGAGAACGCCGGCCGCGACATGCTCGTGGTGGCGGAGGCGGCGTCCCTGTGCAGCCTCACGACCGTCGTCGCGAAGAACAGCTTCGCCCGGCTCCGCCCCGGGTCGTCTCCCGCCCCCGGGCAGGCCTCCGGCCTGTACCAGAGCTTCTGGTCGGGGCACACCTCGTTCGCCTTCTCGATCGCGGTGTCCCAGGCGATGCAGGACACGATCCGGGGCGACCCGGCGGCCCCCTGGATCTGGGCCGTCGGGCTCACCCTCGCGACCGCCGTCGGCTACTTCCGGATCGCGGGGGACGAGCACTGGCTCACGGACGTGGTCGTGGGCGCGGCGGTGGGCGGCGCCTTCGGGGTCGGCGTCCCGCTCCTGGAGATGCGCCTCGTCCACGGCGTGACGCTGTCGCCCGCGCCGGGCGGGATCGCGCTCCATTTCTGACGCGACCGCGCACCGGACGGTGCAGAGGTCCGAGCCGGCTGCGCTCCGCCGCGACGTGAGGACCCCCGGCCCGGGAGAGCGGCGACGGCTGCCAGCGTCCAGCCCCCGGTTGGGTCGCGACCAAGGGCCAGTACCCTGCTGCGTCGAGAGGTGAAACGAAGACCGGAGATGCCACCGGTGCCGATGAGAAGGGCGCCCGTCGCCGGCTTCCGGTCCGGGCTCCTCCGCGCAACGCCGCTCGCGCTCGTGCTGGCGGTCGCCTGCGGGAAGGACATCACCGTCCATCTGCGCACCGGCGACCAGCCACCCGAGGGAAGCCAGGCCGCACCGGTGGCCTCCTTCACGCGCTCCACGGTCGTGGCCGGGATCTCGATCGACCAGCTCCAGATCGTCCTCCGGAACCTCCGCCTGCAGGAGAACCCGACCACCGACGGCACGCCCGCGCCCGGCGACCAGGCGGTGAGCCCGCCGATGGTGTACGTGGCGCTCTCCGGCGACGGCCTCGCGCCGGGCGCGATGACCGAGATCGTCCCGCCGAGGTCCCTGAAGTGGTCCTCGTTCTATCAGACCGTCGTCGAGCTCCAGCCCGTCACGGCGGAGGAGGTGGCCGCCGACCCCGGGCTCGGGCCGCTCGAGGGACACACCTTCGTCATCACGGGGCGGATGCCGGGGGGCGCGCAGTTCACCTTCGAGTCCTCGGTCACGACCGTGCTCGTGCTGCCGTCCGTCTTCCGGGCCGGCCTGAACCACAACAACCTGACGGTCAACGTGGCGCCGAACCGCTGGTTCCAGGGGGCGGCGGGCGAGCCGCTCGACCCGACCGATCCGGCCGTCCAGGCGACCATCGAGGCCAACATCCTCGCCTCGATCACCGCCTAC
>DATKAL010000349.1:0-5688 GCA_035498135.1 Anaeromyxobacter sp. | reverse complement strand
CGAGCGCGGCGGTGCCAGCCGGGGGCCGGTCAGGGCGACCTGAGCCCTCGGCCGGTGCCCAGGCGGGCGGGCGAGAAGGGCGCGAGGTCGACCGGGGGCGGCCTCCCCAGCACCGCGGCGGCGACGGCGTCGGCGGTGACGGGGGCGAGGAGGATGCCGTTCCTCGTGTGGCCGGTGGCGTAGAAGAGCCCCTCCACGCGGCCCGGGCCGAGGATCGGCTCGCCGTCGGGGCTGGCGGGCCGGAAGTTGGACCAGGTCTCGACGACCGGCGCCTCCGCCAGCGCCGGGGCGATCTCGAGGGCGACCTCGAGCACGTGGCGCAGCCCCCTCGCGGTCACCGCCTTCTCGAAGCCCACCTCCTCCATGGTGGAGCCGCACAGGATCCGGCCGTCGGCCCGGGGCACCACGTAGCCGTTCCCGGAGAAGATCACGCGGGAGAGGAGCGGGGGGCGCGTGTCGAGGACCGCGATCTGCCCGCGCACCGGCCGGACCGCCCCCGGCGGAAGCCCGCTCCCCTCGACCAGCATGCTCCAGGCGCCGGCCGCCAGCACCACCGCCCCGGCCTCGAGCCGCCCGCTCTCGTGGTCCACGCCGACTGCCCGGCCGCCCTGGTGAACGATCCGGCGCACCTGGCCGGTGAGGAAGCGCGCCCCGGCCTTCGCCGCCGCGAGGTAGACCGCGCGGGCGAGGAGGCGCGGGTCCACCGAGGCCTCGCCGGGGAAAAGGAGCGCGCCGCGCGCCCCCGGCGAGAGGCCGGGCTCGAGCCGCCGCACCGCCGCGTCGTCCAGCACCTCGACCGCGAAGCCGGCTCCGAGCAGCTTCTCGGCCCGGCCCGCCAGCACCTTGGCGTGGGCGTCGTCGAACCCCACCTCGAGGGTCCCGCCGCCCCGGTAGCCGACCCAGAGCCCGCTCGCGGCCTCCACCTCCCGGACGAAGGCCGGGTAGCGCGCCAGCGAGGCGGCGCACAGCGAGTAGAAAGGACCCGGCTCGACCGCCTCGACGCCGGGCGAGAGGATCCCGCCGGCCGCGCTCGAGGCCTCCGCCCCGGGGATGGCCCGCTCCAGCACGGTCACGGACTGTCCGGCCTGGGCGAGCCGGAAGGCGACCGCCGCCCCCTGGAGGCCGGCGCCCACCACCACCACGTCGTTCGTCATGAGGGGAGGTCTATCCCGTGGCCGCGAGGCCGGGAAGCTTCGCGGCGCGCCGGGTGGGTTCCGGGGCGACGAGGTGCAGCGGCGGGGCGGCACGCCCCGTGGCGTGGCTCAGGGGTGCAGGGCAGGCGAGCCATTGCCCCGCCCGGTCCCCACGCCGTGGGTGAGGAGGTGGAGCACGTGGGCGCGCCAGGTCTCCGGAGGGAGCGGCACCGAGACGAACGGCCGGACCGCCTCCTGGGCCGAGGCGACCAGCGCCGCCAGCCCGCCCACCGTCACCACCGCCAGCACCGGATCGGTGGCCCGTCCCTCGGCCTCGCCGGCGAGCAGGGCGGCGGCGCGCTGGACCGGCTCGAGCAGCGACGGCTCGGCGGCGGTGAGCTGGGAGAGGAAGGGGGCGCCGTCCAGGTACTCCCGCACCAGGATCTGCGCGCCCATCGGGTCCTTCATCATCGCGTCGAGGTAGGCGCCGACCACCGCGTCCGGCCCGCCCGGCCCGCTCTCCACCAGCTGGGCGATCTCGCCCGCCGCCGCGAGCCACACGGAGCGGAGGATGTCGAGGTAGAGGGCCCGCTTCGACGCCCAGTGCCGGTAGATGAGGGCGACGTTGCAGGAGGCGCCCCGGGCGATCCCCTGGACGCGGGCGCCGTGGTAGCCCCGCTTCGAGAACTCGGTCCTCGCGGCGTCCCAGATCCGCTCCGCGATCCCGGGGCGCGGCGGGCCGATACGACGGTTGGCCACCGAGCCGTCCATGCGGGCGTCTTAACCGGGTACTTTGACCCAGGTCAAGTCTGAACGCGTCCCCTTTGGGCCGCCGACGGAGATGGGGCCTATACGTGGAGGTGGCCATGGGCAGCGGTCCGCGCACGATCCTCCACCTCGATCTGGACGCCTTCTACGCGTCGGTGGAGCAGCTCGACGATCCGTCGCTGCGCGGTCGCCCGGTGATCGTCGGCGGGATCGGGGGACGGGGCGTGGTCTGCGCGGCGAGCTACGAGGCGCGGCGGTTCGGCGTCCGCTCCGCGATGCCGACCGCCCGCGCGCGCCGCCTGTGCCCCGACGGGGTCTTCGTCTCGCCGCGCTTCGATCGCTACTCGGCGATCTCGGATCAGGTCTTCGGGATCTACCGGCGCTACACGCCGCTCGTCGAGCCGCTCTCGCTCGACGAGGCCTTCCTCGACGTGACCGCGAGCCGCGCCCTTCGCGGCAGCGGGCGCGAGATCGCCCTCGCCATCAAGGGCGCGGTGCGGAGCGAGTGCGGCCTCGCGGTCTCCGCCGGCGTCGCCGAGGTGAAGCTCGCCGCCAAGATCGCCACCGACCTGGGCAAGCCCGACGGCCTGGTGGAGGTCACGCCGGGCGGCACGGCGGCGTTCCTCGCGCCGCTGCCGGTGGGGCGCCTCTGGGGGGTGGGGGAGGTCACCGAGGCCGCCCTGCGCCGGATCGGGGTGGCGACCATCGGCGACCTGGCGGCGCTCCCCGAGTCGGCGCTCGCCGCCGCCCTCGGCCCGTCCCACGCCCGGGGCCTGCGGGCGCTGGCCCGGGGAGACGATCCGCGGGAGGTGGTGGCGGACGAGGCGGCCAAGTCGGTGGGGGCGGAGGAGACCTTCGCCGAGGACCGGCTCGGGCGCGAGGGGCTGGAGCGGCAGCTGCTCGCGCAGGCCGGGCGGGTGGGGCGCCGGCTGCGGGCGGCCGCCCTGGCGGGCCACGTCGTCACGCTCAAGGTGAAGTACGCCGACTTCAGCCTGGTGACGCGGCGGGTGACGCTCGAGCGCCCCACCGACGACGACCGGGCCATCTTCGAGGCGGCCCGCGAGCAGCTGGAGCGCGTGGACCTCTCGCGCCCGGTCCGGCTCACCGGGATCTCGGTCTCGGGGTTCGCCGGCGAGGCGGAGCGGTCCCAGCTCGGCCTCTTCGACGCCGGACGGGAGGCGCCCGGCCCGGAGGAGGAGGCGGGGGCGCAGCGGCGCAAGGCCCTCAACGCCGCGGTCGACGCGCTGGCCGAGCGCTTCGGGGAGGGGACGGTGGGGCCGGCCGACCTGGCCGGCGAGCCTCCCCGGCGCCGCGGTCCGCGGTAGGCTCGGGGGGCGCCAGAGACGCGATCGGGCCGTCCTGGCGGACGGTCGTGGTTGCCGCTCGGCCGTCCTGGTGGGGGTGACGATGGACGGGGTGAATGGGCCCCGGCCCTCAGCCCTCGCCGGGCGCTGCCCTAGTGCCGGAGCGGCGGCGGCCCGGCCGCCTTGCGGACGCGCTCCAGGATCTCGTCCATGCCCACCGACTTCGGGATGTAGCCCTGCGCGCCGAGCAGCTCGGCCTCCCACTCGAAGCCGTAGGCGGAGAGGATGAGGATCGGCACGGCCGCGCTCTTCGCGTCCCCGCGCATCCGCTCCATCACCCCCCAGCCGTCGAGCACCGGCATCTTGAGATCGAGGAGGACGATCCCGGGCGCCTCCTCGGCCACCCGGGAGAGCGCCACCTCGCCGTTCTCCGCCCGCTGCACCGGGTAGCCGGCCTCGGTGAGGACCTCGCCGAGCGCCTCGCGGAAGTCGTCGTCGTCGTCGACGACCAGGATGTACTGGCCAGGGGTCATGCCGCCGGCTCCCCGCGAAGCGCGTGGGCGATCTCGCCCGCCACGCGGCGCGCCTCCGCGATCCGGTCGGGCGCGAGGGAGACGGCGCCGACCACCGGGTGGCCACCCCCGCCGTACCGCTCGCAGAGCTTGGAGATGTCGTGGGCCCGGGGCGGGCGCGCCCAGGGGTTCGACCCCACCGAGACCTTGGTCCGCTTGGGGTCGCGGGTGACCACCACCGTGTAGCGCGCCTCGGGGAAGAGGTCGTAGGCGATGAACTTGTTGGCCGCCTCGATCCCGGTGTCGCCGAGGTCGATCTCCACCACCCCGTCCGAGAGCCGCGCCTGCCGTCGGACCACCTCGATCGCGGCGCGGTGGCGCTCCAGGATCGGGGCGAGGGGGGCGGTCACCCAGGGGGCGGCGGCGATCTCCGCCAGCGGCCGGTGCTGCATCGCCTCGATGATCCGGGCCGGGACGGAGGGGTCGCGGGTCGCCTCGAGCAGGGTCATGATGCGCAGGGCCGGCTCCTCGAGCCGGACGGCGGTGGCCGGCGACTCGAAGCGGGCGGCGTCGATGACGTCGGCCCAGCGCACCAGGTCGGCGAGGTCGTCGGCGCGCCAGCCGAACCGCTCGGGCAGGATCCGGGCGATGAGGCCGGTGCAGCTCGGGGCGGCCGGATCCCAGAACTTCTGCCCGCTCCGGTCGCGGGCGAAGGCCTCGCGGTCGGCCGGGGTGGGGAAGGCGCTGGCGTGGTGGTCGAACCACCAGTGAAGCCGGGGGGAGAAGCGGAAGTCGACGCAGGCGCTCACGTCGGCGTCGAACGCGTCGGGGGGGAAGGGATCCCCCTGCTGGTGCTGGAGCGGCTGGTAGACCACGCTCGCGAGCCGGGTGCCCTCGTGCTCGCGGAAGAAGCGGCCGAAGAGCGCGGCCGATGCGCAGCCGTCGAAGCAGTTGCCGTGGTAGAGGATCTTGAGCTGCATCGGGCGGGGCAATCTAGTGACCTGGGCAGCATAGCGTCAACGTGAACGGCCGGTCGCGCGTCGCCGGGCCCCGCCCCCACCGGGGCCGGAGCGGGTCGCTGCGGCGCCCGGCCCTGCCGCCCGGGCCGTCGACCCGTGCCCGCGGCGCCTCGGACGGACGGACCGTGTCGGGCGCTCCCGGAGCGGGCGCTCGACCGGGAGGACGCGCGCCCGCTCCGTCGCGCGGCCGGGGGACGCCGGCGTGCGCCCGCGGGGCGAGCGCCGGGTGGCGGCCCCGGGTTACGGCGGGTTAGACTGCGGCCCGAATGGACGCCATCCGCGTCGGGGCCCTGCTCGACGACCAGAAGTTCGACCTCCGGCTCTCCCTGGTCGCCGGGAAGCAGGGGCTGTCGCGCCGGATCAGCTCCGCCCGGATCCAGAAGCCCGGGCTGGTGCTGGCCGGCTTCACCGAGTACCTGCACAAGGAGCGGGTGCAGGTCTTCGGCAACACGGAGATGAGCTACCTCGCCACCCTGTCGCGCGAGCGTGCGGGCGAGGTGCTGCGCACCTTCTTCTCCCAGGACATCGCCTGCCTGGTGGTCACCAAGGGGCTCGAGCCGCCCCCGGAGATGCTCGCCGCGGCGGAGCACGCCGGCGTGCCCCTCCTCCGCACCAGCCACCTCTCCTCGAGCTTCATCGAGTCGGTGCAGAACTGCCTGGAGGACATCCTCACCGCCCAGACCTCGATGCACGGGGTGCTGCTCGACGTCTTCGGGGTCGGGATCCTGCTCCTCGGCAAGTCCGGGATCGGCAAGAGCGAGATCGCCCTCGACCTCATCATGCGCGGCCACCGGCTGGTGGCGGACGACATCGTGGACGTGAAGCGCCGGACCCCGGACTCGGTGGTCGGGGCCGGCTCCGAGATCATCAAGCACCACATGGAGATCCGCGGGCTCGGGATCATCAACATCAAGGACCTCTTCGGCGTCGCCTCGATCCGCGAGCGGAAGAA
>DATKAL010000348.1:0-5508 GCA_035498135.1 Anaeromyxobacter sp. | reverse complement strand
GTGCGCAGGCGCCGGATCGCCGGGGCCGTCGCCCGCTCCGCCGCCGCCCCGGCCAGCGTCCGGGCGGTGGCGCGCTCGAAGAGGCCGAGGCGGGTGAGGAGGGCGAGCGGGCTCGCGCCCACCTCGCGCGCCATCCGGGCCGCGAGTCCCAGGTCGCCGGGGGAGAGCCCATGGCGCTCCGCCAGGTCGCGGAGCCGGGCCCGGGCCGCGCGCCGCCGCCGGACGGCCGCGGCGAGGACGGGGGCCGCGGCGAGCACGGCGAGCACGAGGAGCAGCGCGCCGGCCTGGGGGAGGGCGCTCCGGTTTCGCGCGAACGCCTCCGCGAGCGAGCGGAAGAACGCCTCCATGCCATCCAGCATAGGCCGCCCGGACCGGTCCGGCCCGCCCGGCCCACTTCCGGGGCGAGGCGCGGCGCCGCGGCGGCCGCTGCTCCGGCACCGGAGCGCCTCTCATGACCCCGGGCCGTCGATGCGCACTACCCCGCGACCTGGGGCTGTTCCGGGTGCGCCGCGGCCGCACGCGCCGGATCGCGGAGGAGCCAGGGGCTCCGGATCTCCTCCGGGCCGGGCGCGCCCCCGGCCAGGCGCCGGATCGAGGCCGAGAACCCGGTCGCGCCGCAGGGGACGAGGGTGAGCGGCTGGTCGTCGGGGCGCATGAGCTCGAAGCCGAGGCGCCGGTAGTAGCCGAGGCAGCGCCGGTTCTCGGCCTGCAAGGCGACGCGGCCGCCCAGCCCCAGGGCGAGGCTGCGCGCCTCGGCGAAGGCGAGCAGGGTGGTCCCGGCGCCGCGGCAGACGCGGGCGTCGGCGGGATCCTCCGGGCCCAGGAGGTTCCAGGGCGCGGTGACGAGCAGCTCCACGAAGACCGCCCGGCGGCAGGGGAAGACGGTGGTGGCCGCCTGGAGCCGTCCGGCGCGGAAGGCGCCGCGCACGATGCGCTCGCCGGCCGTGCCCTCGCCGTCCTCCGCGCCGGCCAGGACGCGGGAGAGCTCGCCGGCGATCCGGCGGTGGTCTTCGAGGAGGGTCCGGGTCGCGGGGAGGATCGCGCCGCCGGAGAGGAGCGAGCGGGCCACCCAGTCCCACTCCCGCAGGCTCGCGTGGAGCCGCGGGTCGGGCGGGTCGAGCCGCTCGACGGTGAAGGTCGCCCGCCCTGCGAAGGGGCGGGCGCGGCGTTCCAGGGGGTCCTCGGTGGTGGCGTCCAGCAGCATCTCGCTCGGCTCCGTCCCGGCCGGCTGGGCCGGGTATGTCAGGGTGTGCTCTCTGTCTACCCCAAACGGGTAGCTTCAGGCCGGCCGAGGAGAGCACCGGGGTGGAAGGCGCGCAAGGGTGAGCAGGTAAGTGAAACGATTCCAGCTTGTTGGATGCGTCCCGGCCGGGGTGGGTGCGACCTTGGGCTGCTGGGAGGCCTGCTCCCGCGCAGCGCTCAGGGGTTCCGGGGCGAGGCCTCACTGGGCGCCGGAGGGGTCGAGCCGGTGACGGGCGAGATGCCGATGGGGCCCGTCGGGAGCCCGGTGACCGGCTGCTTCCGGGACATGGCGCCCGAGACCTCCACCGGGACGCAGCGCACGCCGCCTCCAGGGGCCTCCTGGCAGACCTCGGTGGCCACCGCCGCCTCGCAAAGCCCCGTGCGCGGGTTGCAGACCGTGCCCCCGGTGCAGGTCGCGTAGCAGCCGCCGGCCGAGCGCTGGGCCGCGGACACGCCCAGGGCGAGCCCGGTGTTGATGGCGGCGGCGGGGATGGTGTGGGGCGCCGACGAGGCGCAACCCGCGAGGGCGACGGCGGCGAGCAAGGCTGGAGAGAAGCGCCTCACGTGCAGATCATACCGCCGGTCCGGCGGGCGGGGGCCGAGGCCGAACCGGTCACCTGGGGTCTCCACGCCCGGGTGTCACCTGCTGTGCGATGGGGTCGGGTCGTGTCGGCGCGCCACCAGCGCGCGCGGTGCGACAGCTTGCCCGCCGGGTCGCCTGGCAGCCCGGGCGGACTGATCCTAGAGTACGTGCAGCATGACGCTCGAGGAGCTGCGCCACGTGGCCATCTCGGTCCAGTCCATCCCGGCGGAGCCCGGGGACGCCTCCGCGACCGAGTTCAACGCCGACGTGTTCGCCTTCCGGGAGCTGGTGGCGCACGCCCGGGCCACGCTCCGGCTCGGCGGGGAGGTGGAGCCCTCGCTCGCCGCCCGGATCCTGGGGACCGCCGCCTCCCTGATCGCCCGCCGGGCTCGCACCCCCGGCGGAGTGCCCGGCCGCTGAGGCGCGGCCCGGGCCGCCTACACGCCGCGCTCCTCGGCCGCCCGGGCGGCCCGCTCCACCACCAGCCGGAGCACGTCCGCGTCGAAGGGCTTCTCCAGGCAGGGGTTGGGCGTGGACCGAAGGAACTCGGCGGCCCGCTCGGTGAAGGCCCCTCCGGTCACGAAGATCATCCGACGGGCGTGGTCTGGATCGCCGGACGCCAGGCGCTCGTGCAGCTCCATCCCGGTCATCTGGGGCATCATCAGGTCGCAGAGGATGGCGTCGTAGCGCCGGCCGGAGTCGAGCCGCGCCAGCGCCTCCGCGGCGGCGGCCACCGTCTCCACCTCGTGGCTCTTCCCCAGCGTCCGCACGATGGCCCGGGCCACCAGGGGGTCGTCGTCCACCACCAGCACCCGGCGGCGGGCGGAGGAGGTGGGGGGTGGCACCGGCCGCTCCTGCTCCGGCTGGACGGGGGCGGGCGGGAGGAGGACGCGGAAGGTGCTCCCCCGCCAGAGCTGGCTGTCCACCTCGATCCGACCCCCGGCGGCGGCCACGATGCTGTGGGCGATGGCCAGGCCCAGGCCGGTCCCGGTGCCCGCCTCCTTGGTGCTGAAGAACGGCTCGAAGATCCGGGGGAGCACGTCGGGCGGGATCCCCGAGCCGGTGTCCCGGACCTCGATCTTCGCCCAGCCCCGCTCGTCGGTGCGCGCCGTGACCTCGACCAGGTTCTCCTCGGCCTGTCCCTCCGGGATCGCCTGGGCGGCGTTGAGCAGGAGGTTGAGGAAGACCTGGCCGAGCTCGTGCTCCCCCGCCACCACCGTGGGCAGGGAGCCGAGGGCGAGCTCCAGGTGGGCGTGGTGGCGCAGCTCGTTGCGCGTGAGGCGGACGGCCGCCTCGAGCTCGGCCCGGACGTCGACCGGCGCCCGCCGCCCGGAGCCGGGGCGCGAGAAGGTGCGCAGCCCGCGGACGACGTCGCGGACGCGCGCGGCGCCGTCGCGGGTCTCGCGGAGCACCTGGGCGATCCCCGGGTCGATCCGGCCGGCCGCCTCGCGCTCCAGGTACTCGAGGTTCGCGAGCACCGAGGCGAGCGGGTTGTTCACCTCGTGGGCGACGCCCGCGGCGAGGGTGCCGAGGCTCGCCATGCGCTCCGACCGCTCGAGCTGGATCCCCAGGGTCCGGCGCTCGGTGACGTCCGACACCACTCCGCTCATGCGGAGCGCCCGGCCGGACGGGTCGCGGCGGCTGGCGCGGCCGCGGAGGAGGTGCCACTCCTCGCGCCCGTCCGTTCGCAGGGGGCGGAACTCGACCTCGAGCAGCGGGGTCTCGCCGCGCAGGTGCGCCTCGGCGCGGGCGCGCACCGCGGGGAGGTCGGCGGGGTCCACGACCCGGGCCAGGATCTCGTCCACTCCGCCCTCGAGCGCCGGGCCACCGCGGCCCGGCGCGGCGCTCCAGCCGGCCTCGATCTCCAGGCGGCCCTGCTGGAGGTCCCAATCCCATACGAAGTGCGTGCCCGCGAGCGCCAGGTGGAGCCGGTCGCGGCTCTCGCGCAGCCGCTCCTCGATCTCGACCCGCCCCGCCTCGTGCCGCCACCAGGCGGCGAGCATCACGCCTCCGGCCAGCAGGAGGGCCGCCACCAGCGCGCCGATGATGGCCAGTGGCCTCACCAGCGGGGCGTCGATCTCGGCGAGGTCCATCTTGGTGATGATCCGCCAGTCCGCGTCCGGGACCCGGCAGATGGCCGCCAGGACGCCGTGCCCGCGCTGATCCACGCCCCGGACCACCCCGGTGACCCCGAGGGCCGCCTGCACCGCCGGGCGGTCGAGGGCGGTCATCGGGATCCGCATGCCGCGCTGGCCCGAGGCGAGCCACTGCGGCGAGCCGAGGAGCAGCACCTCGTCCCCGTCGGCCCGGACCAGGCTCGTCCCGGCGGTGTCGGCCGGAACCGGCCAGCCCTCGAGGACCGACGAGAAGATGGGCTCCATCTCGGCGCGCAGCGCGACCACCACCGGCGGGCGCCCCACCTCCGCCACCGCCAGGGCCACGTCCAGGGTGGGGCGAGTCCCGTCGCCCGGATCGTGGAGCCCGGACACCGGCGTGCCGGGGGTCTCGATCGCGGCGGAGACCAGGGGGGCGGCGAAGGGCGGGCCGGCCGCGCCCGGCGCCCGCCACTCCGCCAGCGGGGACCCGGCGGCGCGGAGGATGGCGATCAGCGGGTAGCCCTGGCGCGCGGCCAGGTTGCCGAGCACGGTGGACACGTGGGTCGCCAGGGCGGGGTCGAGGGCGCCGCGGCTCGACTCGTCCGCCACGAGGGCGATCACCGGGTAGGCGGCCGCGTACCGGACGTTGCGCAGGTGCTCGGCCCGCCAGGAGGCGATGGCCGAGACCTTGAGCGAGGCGACCGCCTCCAGCTCGGCCCCGGCCCGCCGCCGCGCGCCGGCGCGGAGCCACCGGTCGAGCAGGAGGAACGCAGCCACGAGGCCGATCGCGAGCACGACGTACCCGACCACGGGCAGGCGCCGCGAGAACGTGGCTGGGACCGGAACCGGCATGAACCCCCGGCGCCTCCGACCGGACGGACCGGGCGGCGAGGCCGGGGACATTGTGGCACGAACCCGCGTTCCTGGCCCGAGAGCCGGGCCCCTCCGGGCGGAGGTAGGGCGACCCGTACCCCGGGGGAGCCCGCGGTCCCGGACGACCTGCGCCCGTCAGCGCGGACCGGGCGAGGCGGCGGTCCGGCGCGCCTTCTCCTCGAAGGCGCCCACGTCCTGGTGGTCGTCGCGCGCGCCCCGCCGCCAGCACCACCGCATCCCCGCCGGCCGCGAGCCGGCGGGCGAGGGCGGCGCCGATCCCGTCGCTCGCCCCGGTGATCACGATCGCCCTGGACATGCGCCCCTTCCAGCGCAGGGGGGGCTACGGCGTCGCGAGGATCTTGAACTCGACCCGGCGGTTCCTCGCCCGCCCGTCCTTGGTGGCGTTCGAGGCGACGGGGCGCGTGGGGCCGAAGCCCTTGGCGTCCAGGCGCTCGCCGGCCACGCCGCCGTTCACGATCAGCCAGCGCTCCACGGCGGCCGCGCGCTTCTGGGAGAGCGCGAGGTTGAGGTCGGCCTTCCCCGAGGCGTCGGTGTGCCCCTCGATCCGGACGTGGGCGATCTCCGGGTGGGTGCGGAGGATCTCGGCCACGTCCCGGAGGATCGGCTCCGACTCCGCCCGGATCACGTCCCGGCCGGTCTCGAACTGGATCGCCTGGAGGATCTCGATCTTCTCCTTGGTCACCACCGCCAGGG
>DATKAL010000347.1:0-2403 GCA_035498135.1 Anaeromyxobacter sp. | reverse complement strand
CCGGTTCATGCGGTTCCTCCAGGAGCGCTACGGCGACGAGCGGATCGCCGGCTTCGAGGTCGAGCAGGGCACGCAGCTCTGGCCGTACGCCCCCGGCCTCACCGCCGAGCGCTGGTTCGGGAAGGACCTCCTCGCCCTCTGGGCCGACTTCGCCCAGGAGGAGCGGGCCGGGGCGGCGCGCGCGCTCGAGGCGATCCGGGCGCGACCGGTGACCCATCCGCTCCGCCTCACCCGCGACGGCGGCCAGGCGGGACGGCCGCGCTGGTCGCCGGACGGCAGCTACCTGGCCTACTACCGGCAGGACCTGGACCGACGCCCCGGGATCTTCCGCGTCGCGCCCGACGGCCGGCCGCTCGGGCAGGTGGTGACCGTGGACCTCGACGGCGCCCTCGCCCTCCGCTCGCCGCAGGAGGCGGTGGTGGCGATGGGCGAGGTCTGGCACGAGTTCCGGGTCTACGGGGACCTCTGGAAGGTGGACGTGCGGAGCGGGGCGCGGCGGCGGCTCACCGACGGGGCACGGGCCACCGATCCGGACCTCGGGCCCGATGGCCGGACGCTGGTCTACGTGCGGCGGACCGGCGGCGGGTCGATGGCGCTGGTCCGCCGGCCGATCGACGGGGGCGAGGAGGAGGTCCTCTTCGCCCGGGGCGGCGCGCAGGTGTTCGCCCCGGCCGTCTCGCCGGACGGTCGGCGGATCGCCTTCGAGCTCCACGCCGACGGCCGGCGCGACATCGCCCTGTGGGAGGACGGGCGGGTGACGCGGGTCACCGACGACGACGCCCTCGACACGAGCCCCGCCTGGACGCCCGACGGCCGGTTCCTGCTCTTCGACTCGGACCGGGGCGGCGTCTACAACCTCTACGCCTGGGAGGCGGCCAGGGGGGCGGTCCGCCAGGTGACCAACGTCGAGACCGGCGCCCTCGCCCCCCAGGTCTCCCCGGACGGGAAGACGATCGCCTTCCTCACCTACACCCGGGCCGGGTATGACCTCGCCACCGTCCCCTTCGACCCGGCTTCGTGGCTCGACCCGACGCCCGCCCTGCCGCCGGTCGCCTTCGCGCCGCTCCCTCCCGCCGAGCCGCTGCCCTCGCATGACTTCCGGGTGGGCCAGACGCTCGGGCCGACCTTCTGGCTCCCGCTCCTCGGCGGCGACGGGGCGGGCACCACCTTCGGCGCGCTGGCGAGCGGGGGCGACGTGCTCGGCCTCCACGCCTACGTGCTCGAGGCCTGGTGGAGCGAGGCCCATCAGCCCGGCTACGCCGTGGGCTACCGGGGCGGCTGGTCGTGGCCGCGGCTCGACCTCTCCTCCTCGCGCTTCATCGACACCGCCGACGCCGGGCGCGGGCTCGAGGCCGTGTGGACCCCGCTCGACGCCGGCCTCACCTTCACCGTCACCCGCCTGGCCTCGAGCCTGGCGGTGCGGCTCGGGTGGGCGGGGACGATCTACGACGTGCTCGGCGTGACCGCGAAGGCGACCGGACCGGAGGAGCTCCGGATCGCCGACGGCTTCCTCTCCGAGGCGTCGCTCGTCGCCAGCTGGACCGACGCCCGACGGTTCGTGCGCTCGATCTCGCCCGAGGAGGGGCGGACCGCAGCGCTGGAGCTCGACGCCGGCGGGCGCTGGACCGGGAGCGACTTCCAGCTCGCCCGGGCCCGGGGGTCGGTCGCCCAGTACCTCCGGGTGCCGTGGACGGACCACGCGGTCCTGGCGCTCCGGGCGGCGGGGGGCGTGGCCGACGGCTCCATCGGCGGGCGCGCCCCGTTCACCCTCGGCGGGTCGCCGCCACCCGATCCGCTCGGGCTCATCCTCGGGACCACCGGGCTCCCGCCCGATTCGCTGCGCGGCTACCCGTCCGACTGGCTGGAGGGGACCGGGTACGTGCTCGGGAACCTGGAGGTCCGCTTCCCCATCGCCGTCCCCGTCCGCGGCTGGTCCACCTGGCCCATCTTCCTGCGGCGGATCCACGGCGCGGTCTTCGCCGACCTGGGCGAGGCCTTCGACCGGCCCGGCCAGCTCCCGTTCGCCGGATACCCGCTCACCGGGGACCAGCTCCGCCTCGGCGCCGGGGCCGAGCTCCGGCTCGAGCTCGTCCTCGGTTACTACATCCGGACCGACCTCCGGCTCGGCATCGCCCACGCCTTCGGCCGAGTGTTCGCTGGCCAGACGAGCGAGCCCGGGGTGGGACCCGTCACGGTGTACCTGGGGCTCGGCGAGGCCTTCTAGCCGGCGGCGGTCGCCACCCCGGCGCCCCACCCTTGCGACCCGCGCGCGGCGATGCTAGAAAACGCGCGCTTCAGGCAGATCCGCCGACATAGCTCAGCTGGCAGAGCAACTGATTCGTAATCAGTAGGTCCCCAGTTCAAATCTGGGTGTCGGCTCCAGTTTCCTCGGCAAAACACGGC
>DATKAL010000346.1:0-2290 GCA_035498135.1 Anaeromyxobacter sp. | reverse complement strand
GCGTTCGGGCGCGGCCGGCGGCGGCGGGCGGCCGGAGCGAACCGGGCCGTCCCAATTCCACTCACCCATTCGCGACCGGGGGGCCCATCGCCTCCCGCCCCGGAGCCGGGGTCAGCTCCCTCGCCGCTCGTACGCTCGGATGCGCTCCACCTTGGCGGCGGAGCGCGCCGGCTCGAACTCCGACTCGAGCCAGGCCTTCACGATGGACTTGGCCAGCTCGGGCCCCACCACCCGCGCCCCCATGCTCAGGATCTGCGCGTCGTTGCTCTTGCGGGCCCGCTCGGCCGAGTAGGTGTCGTGCGCCTGGGCGGCCCGGACGCCGGGGACCTTGTTGGCGCAGATCGCCATCCCGATCCCCGTGCCACACATCAGAATGGCCCGTGGAAACGTTCCCTTCGCCACCTCCTCGGCGACCTTGAAGGCGATGTCCGGGTAGAGCACCGGGCGATTGTCGAAGGTCCCGAAGTCCACCACCTCGTGGTGGAGCTCCTCGACGTACTTGCGGATGAGCTCCTTGAGCTCGTAGGCGGCCTCGTCGCAACCGATGGCGATCTTCATGGCGGTGACTCCTCCGTGAACGTATGGACGCGATGAACGTCCGGTGCACCGCGATCTGCACCGGGCCCCGGGGCGGGAAGCGTCGGCGCGGCAGACGCGGCGTGTCAAGATCAACGACCGTTCACTCCGCCGGGCCGACCGGAACCCCTCCACGGCGGGTTCAGCCGGGGCCTCGGTCGGATTTGAGTTGACAGGTTCCAGGGCTCGGCGTCACCCTTCGCGCGTTGAATCGTTTCGAACTCCCGGGGCGGTGGGCCGCGGGAGTAAGCGCCGGCACCCTCCTCCCGAGGTCCCCCCCGTGTCGCGTCCCCGCCGGGTTTCCGACTTCTTCTCCGGGATCCGGCCGTGCGCTCCCCCGGCGGGGATCTCGCGGACCGTGGTTTCCGCGTCTCGGCAGTTCCAGCCTCCGGAGGCCCGCACATGAACCGGATCTTCAACGACCCCGACCTGGTGGTGGAGGACATGCTCCGCGGCTACTTCCGGGTCCACGCCGACCTGGTCGCCCCCACCGAGAACCCACGCGTCGTCAAGCGCGCCACGGCGCCGATCGCCGGCAAGGTCGGCGTGGTGACGGGTGGGGGCTCGGGCCACGAGCCCGCCTTCCTCGGCTACGTGGGCGAGAACCTGGTGGACGCGGTGGCGGTGGGCGAGATCTTCTCCTCGCCGACCGCCAAGAGCTTCCACGACGCGTTCAAGGCCGCCAACGGCGGCAAGGGCGTCGCCTGCCTGTACGGCAACTACGCCGGCGACAACATGAACGTGAAGTTGGCCATCAAGATGGCCGAGAAGGACGGGATCCAGGTCCGCACCGTGGTCGCCAACGACGACGTCCCGTCGGCGCCCAGGACCGAGCCCCAGAAGCGCCGGGGCGTGGCCGGGGAGATCCTGATGTGGAAGGTGGGCGGTGCCAGGGCCGCCATGGGCGGCAGCCTCGACGAGGTGATCGCGGCCGCCCAGAAGGCCATCGACAGCACCCGCTCCATCGGCATCGGCCTGGCCCCCTGCACCATCCCCGCCGTCGGGAAGCCCAACTTCCAGATCAAGGACGGCGAGATGGAGGTCGGGATCGGCCACCACGGCGAGCCCGGCATGAAGGTGATGAAGACCGCGCCGGCGAACGAGATGGCCGAGCTCATGGTCGAGACGGTCCTGCCCGACCTTCCCTTCGAGGCGGGCCACGAGGTGGCGGTGCTGCTCTCGGGCCTGGGGGCCACGCCCATCATGGAGCTCTACATCCTGTACGCGCGGATCGCCGAGCTCCTCGCCGCGCGCAGGATCGACGTCCGCTTCCAGTTCGTCGGCAACCTCTTCACCTCGCTCGACATGATGGGGGTGACGTTGACCGTCATGAAGCTGGACGACGAGCTGAAGCGCTGCCTGGCCTACCCGTGCCGCTCGCTCGGCCTCACGGCCAAGGGGTGAGATCGTGGCCCTCCGCAACGACGCCGCCCAGTCGGTGGTCACGGACCTCGTCGCCGCGGTCAACGCCAACCGCGCCCACCTCTCCGAGATCGACGGCGCCATCGGCGACGGCGACCACGGGATCAACATGAGCAAGGGGTTCACGGCCGCCGCGGCTCGGCTGGCGGCCGCCCCCGCCCCGGACCTGTCCGCGGCGCTGGGCACGCTGGGCGAGACCCTGGTCGAGGGCGTGGGCGGCTCGATGGGGCCGCTCTACGGCAGCTTCTTCTCGTCCATGTCCGAGGCCCTGGCCCGCCGGGAGAACGTGGAC
>DATKAL010000345.1:0-4240 GCA_035498135.1 Anaeromyxobacter sp. | reverse complement strand
AGGCCACGATCACCAGCCGCTCCAGCTGCCGGACGTAGGCCTCGGGGAGCTCCATCCCGTCGAGCGCCACGTCCCCCTGCTCGAGGGAGGCCCGCCCGCGGATGGTGTCCGCCACCGCCCGGGGCTGCTCCACGATCTCCTTGTGCATGAAGTGCTTGTGGCCGTCCTTCTCCGCGGCCACCGCGCTCCACTCGATCCGGCGGGGCTTGCGGCTCACCGGCTCGCCCCCCTTGCCGGTGATCTCGATGCGCTCCGGGGTGAGCAGCGCCAGCTCCCCCTCCTCGAGGTAGATCACCTCGCGGGTGTGCTCGAGGATGGCGGGGACGTCCGAGGCGAGGAAGCTCTCGCCCTTGCCGAAGCCGACCACGAGCGGGGAGGCGTTCTTGGCGGCGACGATCTCGGCCGGCCGCTTGTCCGCGACCACCGCGATGGCGTAGGTCCCCCGGACCACGGAGAGGGCCGCCCGGACCGCGTCGCGCAGGTCGTGCCGCCCGTCCTCCAGCGCGTCGGCGATCAGGTGGGCGAAGATCTCGGTGTCGGTCTCGGAGCCGAACTTGTGGCCCTTGGCGGTCAGGGTGCTCTTCAGCTCGAGGTGGTTCTCGATGATGCCGTTGTGGACCACCGCCACGCCGCCGTAGGCGTGGGGGTGGGCGTTCTCGTCGGAGGGGCGGCCGTGCGTGGCCCAGCGGGTGTGGCCGATGCCGGTCGAGCCCGGGAGCGGCGCCTCGGCGAGCAGGTGGACGAGGTTCTGGAGCTTGCCCTTGGCGCGCTTCACCGCCAGGCCGCCCGGCCCTACCACCGCCACCCCCGCCGAGTCGTAGCCGCGGTACTCGAGCTTGCGCAGCCCCCCCACGATGAGGTCCACGCACTGCCGGGGACCGACGTAACCGACGATTCCGCACATGCCCTGCTTCTACCAGCGATCCGAGGGGGCCGGCTAGCCGCCCCTCGCCCGCCTCGCCTTGCGCCCCGCCGCCCAGCCCTCCTTGTTCACCTGGCGCGCCCGGCCGAGCGCCAGGGCGCCCGGCGGGACGGGGTCGGTGAGGGTCGAGCCCGCCGCCACGTAGGCGCCGGCGCCGATCTCGATGGGGGCGACCAGGATCGCGTCGGAGCCGATGAAGGCCCCGTCGCCGATGGTGGTGGGGTTCTTCCGCTCGCCGTCGTAGTTGCAGGTGATGGTCCCCGCCCCCACGTTCACGCCCGCCCCGATCACCGCGTCGCCGAGGTAGGTGAGGTGGTTCGCCTTGGAGCCCTTCCCCAGCCTGGCCTTCTTGGTCTCGACGAAGTTCCCGACGTGCGCCCCCTCGCCGATCTCCGACCCGGGCCGGATCCGGGAGAACGGGCCGAGGATCGCCCCGGCCCCCACCGTCGACTCGTCGATCACGGTGTACGGCTTGATCGTCACCCCCCGGGCCACCACCGCGTCGGTGAGGAGGGCGCCCGTCCCCACCACCGAGCCGGCGCCGATCCGGGTCTTCCCCCGGAGCCGCACCCCGGGCTCGATCACCACGTCGCGCTCGATCTCCACCCCCTCGTCGCAGTCGAAGCGCGAGGGGTCCTCGATGGTGGCGCCGGCGCGCATGAACGCCTCGGCCAGCCGGCCCACCAGGACGCGCCCGGCCCGGGCGAGCTCGATCCGGTCGTTCACGCCCGCCGCCTCCTCCGGCGGGACCGCCACCACCGCGGCGCCGCGGGAGCGGGCCGCCATCGCCACGAGGTCGGTGAGGTAGAACTCGCGCTGGGCGTTCCCCGCCCCGACGCGCCGCAGCGCCCGCCAGAGGAAGCCGCTCTCGGCGCAGTAGAGCCCGGCGTTCACCTCGCGGAGCTCCCGCTCCGCCTCGCTCGCGTCCTTCTCCTCCACCACCCGCGCGGCCCGCCCCCTCCCGTCGCGCACGATCCGCCCGTAGCCGCGCGGCGCGTCCAGCGTCATGGCGGCGAGGGCCAGCGGGGCCCGCGCCCTGGCGCGGGCCGAGACCACCGCCCGGAGGGTGGCGGCGCGGAGGAGGGGGGTGTCGCCGGAGAGGATCGCCACCGGCCCCGAGTACCCGCGCAGCGCGGGCCGGGCCGCCAGCACGGCGTGGGCGGTGCCGAGCTGCCGCGCCTGGACCGCGAACCGGAGCGGCGCGCCGGGGAGCGCCGCCTCGAGGGCCGCCCGCACCTCGTCGCCCTGGTGCCCCACCACCACCACCACCGGGACGGCGCCGGCCTCGAGGGCCCGCTTCACCGGGTAGTAGGCGAGGGGCCGCCCCGCCACCGCGTGGAGGACCTTGGCCTTCCCGGACTTCATCCGGGTCCCCTTCCCGGCGGCGAGCACGACGGCGGCGAGCGGCGAGCGCGGAGGTGCCATGGGACGGGAGGCTAGACGATCGAGCGCGATTGGCAAGCAGGCGGCGAGGCCGCGCGCCCGCGGGACGGCGCCGCCCCCCGGGTGACGGTTAGAACGTGCGGATGGCCCTCCTCCTCGCCCTCGCCCTGGGCGCCAGCGCCGCCTCGCCCCGCGGCGCGGTCGCCACCGCCCACCCGCTCGCCAGCGAGGCCGCCGCGGCCGTGCTGCGGGAGGGTGGGAACGCGATCGACGCGGCGGTGGCCGCCGCCTTCACCCTCTCGGTGGTGGAGCCCGAGTCGTCCGGGATCGGCGGGGGCGGCTTCGCCCTGGTCTACCTGGCGAGGGAGGACCGGGTGGTGGCGCTCGACTTCCGGGAGGTGGCGCCCGCGGGCTCCACCCCGACGATGTTCGCCGAGCGGGGCGAGCCCTCGCGCTCGCTGGACGGGGGGCTGGCGGTGGCGGTGCCCGGGGCGGTGAAGGGCTACGCCGAGCTGGCCCGGCGCTTCGGGACCCGTCCGCTCGCGCGCCTGGTCGAGCCGGCGGCCCGGATCGCCGAGCGCGGCTTCCCCCTCGACCTCCACTACGTCCGGCGGGCCGGCTGGCGGAGGGACTGCCTGGCGGCGCGGCCGGCCGCCGCCCGGGAGCTCCTCGCCCCGGGGCCGGGCGGCGCGCCCGCCGTGCCCGCCCCCGGCACGCGCCTGGTCCGGAGCGACCTGGCCCGCACCCTCCGCCTCCTCGGGCGGGACCCGGAGGCCTTCTACCGCGGCCCGCTCGCGGAGCGGATCGCCCGGGCGGTGCAGGGGGACGGCGGGATCCTCACCGCCGCCGACCTGGCCGCCTACCGCACGCGGGAGCGGACGCCGGTCACCGGCCGCTACCGGGGCCGCCGGCTCGTCTCCTTCCCGCTCCCCTCCTCGGGCGGCGCCATCGCCATCGGGCTCCTCCAGGCGCTGGAGCGCTTCGACCCCCGCGCCGGCGGCTACCGCTCCGAGCCCTTCCTCCACGCCACCGCCGAGCTCGAGAAGCGGCTCTATGCCCGGCGCGGCCTCCTCGGGGATCCGGCCCAGGCGCCGGGCGCGGCGGCGGTGGCCGCGGAGCTGGTCTCGCCGGAGCTGGCGGCGCGCCTCGCCGGCGAGGTGGGGGAGAAGGCGGCGGAGGTCCCGGGCCCGCCCCCGCCGGCCGAGTCGGGCCAGACCAGCCACCTCTCGGTGGTGGACGCGGCGGGGAACGCGGTCGCCCTCACCACCACCGTGAACTACTACTTCGGCTCCTGCGTGGTGGTCCCCGGGACCGGGATCCTCCTGAACGACGAGATGGACGACTTCGACTCCGCGCCGGGCCGGCCCAACGTGTTCGGGGTGGCCGGCACCGGGGCGAACGCCCCCGCGCCGGGCAAGATCCCGCTCTCCTCGATGGCCCCCACCCTGGTCTTCGGGCCCGAGGGGAAGCTCGCCCTGGTGGTCGGCTCCTCGGGGGGCTCGACCATCCCCACCACCGTCGCCCAGGTGATCTCCCACGTGGTGGACGACGGGATGCCGGTGTCCCAGGCGGTGGCCACGCCACGCCTCCACCACCAGTGGCGGCCCGACGCCATCCAGGTGGAGCCGAACGGCCTGGAAGCCGAGACCGCCCGGGCGCTGGAGCGGCGGGGCCACAAGATCACCTACCGGGATCAGCCCTGGGCGGGCGCCCAGGCGGTGGCGATCGGGCCGGAGGGGTGGCGGGAGGCCGCCTGCGACGCCTCCGGGGACGGCGCCCCGGCCATCCCCTGAGCTCTGCTACCCTGGGGGCGTGAGCGGCCGGCGGCCCAGCGCGGGAGCGGCGTGAGCGAGCCCGGGGAGGAGCTCGGCCCGGCCGAGCTGGAGCAGGCGGCGAACGTCCTGGCCGAGGAGGCCGGGCTCTCCCTGGCGCGCG
>DATKAL010000344.1:0-2052 GCA_035498135.1 Anaeromyxobacter sp. | reverse complement strand
CGAGGAGCCGGAGGTAGGTCGGGATCACCCGGAGCTGGGTGGCGAGGTAAGCCGCGGGCGAGAGCCGCGGCACCCCGAACCCGGCGTGGACCGAGCCCTCGGCGCCGCCCAGCCCCCGGAGGGCGGCCAGTGCGGAGAGGGCGAGGAGGGGGAGGGCGGCGGGGAGGCGGCGGGCGGCGCGGCGCCAGGCGGGGAGGGCGTCCTCCTCGGGGAGGGGGAGGAGGACGGCGGCGAGGAGCCAGGCGAGGGGGAGGGTGGCGGCGATGGGCTTCACCGCCAGGGCGAGGGCCTGGAGGAGGGCGGCGGCGGCGAGGAGGGCGAGGCGGCGCCTGGGACGGCCCTCCCGGTCGCGGGCGAGGAGGAGGAGGAAGGCGAGGGCGCAGAGGGCGGAGGCGAGGGCCTCGGCGCGCTGGGTGAGGTAGGCGACGGACTCGGTCTGGAGGGGGTGGAGGGCGAAGAGGGCGGCGGCGGCGAGGGCGGGGAGGTCGGGGGAGGAGAGGCGGGCGCGGCGGAGGAGGGCGCGGGCGAGGAGGAAGGCGAGGAGGACGGCGGCGAGGTGGATGGCGAGGTTGGTGAGGTGCCAGCCGCGGGGGTCGAGCCCCACCGCCGCGTGGTTCAGGGCGAAGGTCAGCTCCGCCAGCGGGCGGGGAGAGGCGAGCCAGGCGGCGGCGTCCTGCCCGAGCGGATCGACCACCAGCGGATCGCCCGGCAGGGCGACGTCGTCGAGGAGGAAGGGACCGTCGATGGAGGGGAGGTAGGCCGCGGCGGTGGCGGCGAGGACGAGCCCCAGGCCGATCGGGATCGCCTTGCGCCTGTCCACGGGCGGTGGTGGTCCCACGGGCGCGGGCGGGCTGTCAACCGGCCGGGCTCAGGGACAGCCGAGCCGCCGCCGCGCGGCCAGGGCCCGGGCGGAGGCGGCGCGGTTGCCGGGCTGGCCGGCGGCGGTGTCGTAGTGCTCGCAGGCGGCCGCGACGTCGCCGATCCGCTCCCGCGCCTCCGCCATGGCGGCGAAGAGGACGGGGTCCACCACCCGCACGTGCTCGACCGGGGCGAACGCGGCGATCGCTCCCGCGGCGTCGCCCCGGCGGAGCCGGGCCATGCCCAGGTACTTTGAGGCCTCGCCGGTGGCCGGGTCCAGCTCCAGCGCCGAGCGCGCCGCGCGCTCGGCGTCGTGGTCCCGGCCGGCGCCGTACTCGACGGCGGCGAGGAGCGCGAGGGCGAGCGGGTCGTCCGGCTTGGCCCGGAGCTGGAGCGAGACCTGGCTGCGGGCGGCCTCGACCTGGCCCAGGGCGAGGTAGGCCTCCACCACGTCGAGGAAGATGCTCTCGCCACCGATGGTGTGGTCGCCGAGCAGCATCGCCGCCCGCTGGTACGCCCGGATCGCCTCCGCGTACCGGCCCGCGGAGGCGAGGGCGAAGCCGAGGTTGAGCTGGACGCGGGCCTTCCCCGGAGACTTGGCGGCGGTGTCCTCCCAGAGGGCGAGCGAGCTGCTCCACACCCCGCTCCGGCTCCAGGTGGCGATCCCGCAGGCGGCGGAGAGGGCGACGGCGAGCGCGGCGCCGGCGAGGGGGGCGCGGGCGGGGAGGGCGCGCCGGAGGGCGGCCGCCGCCAGGGCGGCGCCGCCGAGGAAGAGCCCGAGGCACGCGAGGTAGACGCGGTGCTCGGCGAGCGGGTCGATGAGGGGGACGAGGCTCGAGGAGGGGGCGAGGACGAGCAGGAAGAGGAGCAGGCCGAAGGCGGCGGCGCGCAGGGCGGCCGGCCCGTCCCCTTCACGCCCCCGCGCCCGCCGGGCCGCCAGGACCGCCGCGGCGCAGAGGCCGAGGAGGAGCGCCCCGCCCGCGATCACGGCCGGCTCGCCGAAGCCGGCGCTGGCGGGGAAGGCCCAGTCGCCGCACTGGTCCGCTGGCCAGTCGAGGAGCCGGAGGTAGGTCGGGATCACCCGGAGCTGGGTGGCGAGGTAAGCCGCGGGCGAGAGCCGCGGCACCCCGAACCCGGCGTGGACCGAGCCCTCGGCGCCGCCCAGCCCCCGGAGGGCGGCCAGTGCGGAGAGGG